>SIAW01000054.1 GCA_009695465.1 Pedosphaera sp. | reverse complement strand
AGCTGCTCGATGAAGTCGCGGAAAGATTCAAAGGCCATGCGCGGCGACTTTAGCAGTTTGGCCGCGCCCTGCAAACCGCACATCCGGCGGGCACGATTCCGCGCTCAGTGCCCTTGCTGGTGTTCTTGGATGTACTCTTGTTTGAGGCCGAGTTTTTCGGGCGCGTGCAGGACGAGCATCTTCATGCGGATGTCGGCGGGGATTTCTTTCGCGGTGAGTTTGCTGATGACAATCATCAGCACCATGGCCAGCGGCAAACCCCAGATGGCGGGTTGCTCGGCGAGGATGCGCAGGAGCGGATGCGCGGCGTAATAAGTTTTCAGGCCGACGGCCCATTTGGCTTGGTCGGCGAACATGGTGCTGGCGATGGCCAGCAGGCTGAACGTGCCACCCACGAGCATGCCGGTGGCCGCGCCTTTCATGGTGATGCCGCGCCACCATGTGGCCAGAAATAGCAGCGGGAAATAACTGGTGGCAGCGATGGCAAAGGCCCAGCCGACCATTTTGTTGATCTCAAATCCTTCGACAAGGAATCCGAGCACGATGGCGCCCGCGCCGCAAAGCACGGCGCAGACCTTGAACATGCGCATGCGTTCATCGGCGGTGGAGCGGGGGCGCAGGATGCGGCCGTAGACATCGTGCGCCAGCGCGCCGGTCATGGAAACGAGCAGGCCGCTGAAGGTGCTCATGAAGGCGGCGAATGCTCCGGCACACGTGATGCCGGAGAGGATTGAACCCCACACTCCGTAGCGCTCGGAGAGAATGACCGGAAGGTTCAGCACGACGCCGTCGGTGCCTTTCACGCCGGTGAGGCCGTTGTAGAGTTCGGGCATCAAGTTGCGGCCCATCACGCCGAACACGGGCGGGAAGACGTAGAAGACGCCGATCAAAATCATCACCCACATCGTGGTGCGCTTGGCGGCGACGCCGTCGGGGTTGGTGTAAAACCGGACGAGGATGTGCGGCAGTCCCGCGGTGCCGCAGACGAGCGCGATGATGAGCGAGTAGGTGTAGAGCAGGGAGTAGGGGCGTCGCTGGGTTTGGAGAACGGCTTTGCGGGCGTCGTCCGGGGCGGCCTTGATGGCGGTATCCACCGCTTTGGTCGTGAGCGGGCCGAAGGGATTGAGCCAGATGGAATCGGCAGGAGATTTTTCTGGCAGAGGTTTACGGTTGAGTTCGGCGGCCTTCTCCAGACTCGTTGAGGTGTCGCCCGAAGAAATTATCCCGGAGTGTTCCTTCACGAGGTTGGCTTGCAGATGATTTCCGTAATGGCCGTACAGTGACATCAACACAAAGATGGGCACGGAGATGGCGAACATCTTGGCCCAGTACTGGAACGCCTGCACGAACGTGATGCCTTTCATGCCGCCGAGTGCAACGTTGAGGGTGATGACTGCGCCGACAAGCACCACGCCCACCCAATACGGCAGGCCGGGGAAAATGTAGGCGAGCGTTGTGCCCGCGCCTTTCATCTGCGGCATGGTGTAGAAAAATCCGATGAAGAGGACGAAGATCACGGCGATCTTGCGGAAGAGCGGGGAGTCAAAGCGGCCCTCGGCGAAGTCGGGAATCGTGTAGGCACCAAAGCGTCGCAGCGGCCCAGCGATGAAGAGCAGCAGGAAGAGATAGCCGCACGCGTAGCAGACGGGATACCACAGCGCGTCGTAGCCGCTGGACATCACCATCCCGGCCACACCCATGAAGCTGGCGGCGCTGAGATATTCGCCGGAGATGGCGCTGGCGTTCATGCCGACACCCACGCTGCGGCCGGCAACGAAGAAGTCGCTGGCGGTCTTGGATTTTTTGGCGGACCAAAAACCCATCCCGACGGTGGCCAAAACCGTGATGGCACTGAAGGCGAGAATCCATGGATCAATGTTCATGGCTGGCGCTCCTCTCGCGTCGTCGGCGACTGCACTGAACGGACCTCATCCTCCTCCAGCGCGATGGAACGTTTGATGAAGGCAAATGAGATGATCCAGACGAACGGGAAAAAGAGCACGCCTATGATGAGCCACGTGAGCGTGAAGCCAAAGACGCGTGTGGCCATGAATTCGGGCGCGAAATAATTGGCCAGCGGCAGGCCGAAGAGCGCGACGAAAAAGGTGACCGCACAGGTGATGGAGAGGCGGAGTTGGCGCCGCATGAGCATGCGCAGGAATTCCTCGCTGTGGATGTCGGGGGGAGTGCTGGGAGGGGTGTTCATGCGCCGTGGGCTTTTAGCAAAGGCCATCGCGCGCGGCAATCATGGATGTGGTGGCGGCAACAAAAAACCCGCCGCAGTTTTGCGGCGGGTTTGGAAAGAGTAGTACGGTCAGTCGCGCTTTATGTCGGGTGCAGGCGGCGGAGCGATGGGCAGGATGCGCTTTTGATTGAGGAACGGCTGAATCTGAAGTTGCGCCCCGTTGAAATTAAATTGCAGTTGTCCGCCCGCACCTTGGATTTGCTGGAGCAACTCCAACGGCACATCCGCGCCATTGACGTTGATGCGTGTCGTGGCGGTGGCCGATGTAGCGGCAGGCGTCGCGGGGGTCTGCGCCGTGGTGGTGTTGACATTGAACTCCAGCGACTCAATGGCGCTGGCATCAAACGTGGCCTCGCCGAGGGTGGGGCTGGTCAGTTGCACTTTGCCGCCTTTCCATTCTTTGAGCGTGCAGGTGATTTGCCCCTGATTCTTGAGCGTGATGCGCACAGGATTTTTGATGGCCGCAATCGGCGCATCCACTTTGGCAAAGCGAATGATGCTGACGCGATTGAGCGGGATGGGCAGGTCATCGGCAAAGGGCGTCTTGAAGTTCATCTTGCCTTCTTTGATGCCCAGCAGATTGCCGCTGAGCGTGTCGCTGTTGGCCAAGCGCACGAAATCCTCTTTCTCGTTGCCGCCGGCAGCTTCGACTTTGCCGGGCAAGCGGCCGTCCCATTGGCTCAGGCGAATCGCGCTCAGACGCACCGGATAGGTCGTGCGCGTGGAGAAAACGATGGCTTTGCCTTTGCCCGCAAAATTTCCGGTGTCGGTCCACTTGTTGATGAACTGACCGTTGAGCACCAGCGCGATGGTCTTCTGCTGCTTGTCCACGCGGATGGAGACATGCGCCATCGGCCGCGCGCCCAGTTGCGTGTTGAGGTTGTACTGCGCTGCGGTGCCCACGTGGCTGGAGCGCGAGAAATTGTCGCCGCGCTCATACTTGTAGAGCCACGCATTGTTCTGCGAGAGGCGCAGCGAGTACGTGTTGCCTTGATCGGTGGACTTGATTTGATCGGTGTACAGGTTGACGAAGAGGCTCATCGTCGTGGTCCATTCCATGTCGAACTCGATGTTGACCTTGTCGGGCAATTCAAAATTGCGGCCCACTTGCGCACCGACGCCGGTGCTTTCAAAGCCGCCGTCCTTGTACTGAAACGTGCCGCTGGACTGCGCCCGGATGCGCGCCAGATGTTCAGCGGGAAAATTGGCAGGCAACGCGGCGTTGTTCGCGGCGTGCGCGTTGGAGAATTCCCAATCCTTCGCATCGGTCGGTCCATCGTAAAGTGCACCGAGGATTTCTTCGCCCGGCACCACCGTTTGCAGCGCCGCACGGTTGAGCACCAAATCGCCGCCGTACCAAGTTTTGAGCACGAGACGCTGTGCGTTAAGCTCGAACAAATCTCCCGCGAGTTTGTCGCCGTTGTTCAACTCCACGCGACTGGTCTGGCGTCTGGGGCCGGCCGCAGCGGGGCGTTGGGCAAAGGTGATACGCGCCACGCTTGCCGGATCAATCTTCATCGCGGGTTTGATGTTGGGATGTTCCCACAGCAAACCATCCTTGGGATCGATCCCCACAAACTTGCCGCTGATGATATCGCCATTTTGCAAATAGACCGCCTCGATGTTCCGGCGTGAACCCGGCTGAACGCCTGGCGCAACGATCACGGATGATTCGGGGGCCCCCAGGTTGGGTTGCAACATGCGGATGCCGCCGATGCGCAGCGGCGCGGCACGCTGGATTTGGACGGCAGGCGCCGCCTCGATGACCACGGCTGGCTGGGCCACAATAACGGCGGGTGCCAGGATAGCGGGAGCCGCCACAGCGGGAACGGGAGCGGGCTTCTGCTTGGGTTCGACTTTGGGCTGATCAGCCCCGTGAAGGGAGGCGGCAAAGAGGCCGGCAATGGCCAGCGTAAACGGTTTCTTCATGGCACAGGATTCAATAGCAAATGCAGCTTCGCGTCAAGCAGCCGTCGGTAAGATTTGGAAACTGTGCGGCGCGTCACTTCGGCAGGACTTTGTGCTCCTGCAGCTTCTTCACCTTCGGCGTGATGACGAAGGCGCAATATGGCACGCCCGGATTTTGCCGGTAGTAATCCTGATGATAATCCTCGGCTGGATAGAACGTCGGCAACGTCGAAAGTTCCGTGACAATAGGCGCGGGAAAATCCTTCGCCGCTGTGCGCTTGGATTCTTCAGCCGCCGCTTTCTGCGCGTCGTCATGAAAATAAATCACAGAACGATATTGCGTGCCCTCGTCCGCGCCTTGGCGGTTCAGCGTGGTGGGATCGTGGCACTGCCACAGCACGTGCAGCAACTCTTCGTAGGTGATTTTCTTTGGATCAAAATGGATCTGTACCACCTCCGCATGGCCGCTCGTCCCGGTGCAGACCTCTTTGTAAGTGGGATTGGACTTCGGACCGCCGGCGTAGCCCGAGACCACGTTGGTCACGCCCGGCAACTTCTCGTACACCGCTTCCAAACACCAAAAACAGCCGCCGCCAAAAGTGGCGACAGTCGCTGGTGCCTTTGGTTGCGAAGCAGGCAGGCTCGATTTATTTGTGGCGGTCACAGTGGGTGGGGGAGGTAGAGGGTCCAATTTGTCCGCGGTGATGTTGAGGGAATAATATGCGACAACCAGCGCGGCAATGCCGCCAGCAATCCCACCAAGGAAAAGGATTGGATTGTTCATGACTGATCCGCGCGAACTGCCGCCGAGAATCCCGTGCGGTCGCGGGTTTGGCAACCGCTATTTGCTGCCGGGCTTGATGGCAGTGGTCGCCTGCAAATCCGTCGGCAACTGATCGGCAGCGAAAGTCTCCACCTGCATTTGCAGCAGGCTCAAAAACGGCACGCCCAAATCCACCGCGCCACCGGAGCGATCCACCACCGTGGCCACGCCCGCGACCACGCCGTGATGCGCGCGGACAATCGCCATCGTCTCGCGCACGCGCCCGCCTTGCGTGACGACATCTTCCACGACCAACATCTTTTCACCGGGCGCAATCTGGAAGCCGCGGCGCAGCACGAGTCCTCCCGCTTCTTTCTCAACGAAGATGAAACGCACGCCCAACTGCCGCGCTACTTCTTGGCCGATCACCAGCCCACCCATCGCCGGGGCAACGACTGTGGCGACGCCCAAGCTGCGCACTTGCGCGGCGAGTGCTGCACCGATGCGTTCCACCGCCGGCATGTGTTGCAGCGCTAACGCGCATTGGAAGAACTGGCGGCTGTGCAATCCGCTGCGCAAAATAAAATGGCCTTCCAAGAGCGCCCCGCTGTCGCGGAAATGCTGGAGAACTTCCTCGCGTGTCATCGCGCGCGAGCCTACCGAAGCCGCCGCTGCCGATGCAACTGCTTCCTCTTTGGGCTGGCGTGAAGCACTTGCCGTGTCGTTGAATCGGCGCGTGCCAAAGTGGGCCAAACTCTTCGCGGCCATCCTCCTCTTGCCTGTGTGCATCGCCGCGGTCTCGGCGTTGTGGCGTTTGCTCAAGCACGCCAGCACGGCGGGCGGCGGCACCGACGCATTCTGGATTCCGCTGGCGGCGGGCGCAGCGTGTTGGCTGGTGATTTACGCGCTGCTGCCGCGCCCGATGTGGATCTACGTACTGGGCCACGAACTGACGCATGCGGTGTGGACTTGGTTTTTTCTGGGCCGGGTGAAGTCCATGAAAGTCACCAGCCAAGGCGGGCACGTGAAGGTGACGAAGGATAATTTCCTCATCACACTCGCCCCCTATTTTTTCCCGCTCTACGCGGTGCTGGCCGCCGTTGTGTATTATCTTGGTCGCGCTGCGGGCGGCTGGTCCGGGCCGATGGCCTTGGGCGCTTTTCACCTCGCGTTGGGCGCAGCGTACGCGTTCCACGTCACGCTGACGTGGCACGTGCTGCAGATCCGCCAGTCCGATGTGACCTCGCAGGGCACACTCTTTTCAGTGGTCATCATCTTTCTGGGAAACGCGCTGGTGCTGATGCTGGCGCTGCCGTTGCTGACGGGAAACGCGCCGCTCTCGCAGGTGTTTGGCTGGTGGTGGCAGAGTTTGGCAGCACTGGGAAAATGGTCATGGCAACAGTTCCAGTGAATTCAGTCTTGAACTGTCCCGCGCAACTCGGCCAAATACGGCCTCTGTTGTCATGATACTCAGCGAGATTATTCGGCCCGACCAGATTCTGCCCGACCTGCGCGCCACCAACCGATGGGAGGCCATCGAGGAGTTGGTGGACAAGCTCGTCGTTTGCGGCCGCTTGCGCGAGGCCGATCGCGACGCCGTGATTGAGGTGGTGAAGAAGCGCGAAACCTCGATGAGCACCGGCATCGGTTTTGGCATCGGCATCCCGCACGCCTCGGTGGATTTGATTGACGAGGTCATCGGCATCCTCGGCCGCTCCAAAGCCGGCATCAACTTTGAGGCGCTGGATAATCAGCCCGTGAAACTCGTCGTGCTTTTTCTGGTGCCGCAAGGACAATTCCAGCGCCACCTGCACACGTTGGCCAACATCGCCAAGCGGCTTCACAACAAAGAATTTCGTCAGGCCCTTGAAAGCGCGCCCGACGCCGCCGCCATGATGCAGGCCATCCAGCAGCCTGCTGCACAGAAATAATCGGCGGCCACACCGCGCAGGCGGTTTCCAAACGTGATCCATCTCTGCATTGAGGAGAAGCTCCAGGCGGCCGTGCGCGCCGTGTTGCCCGACGCGGATGCCAGCCGCATTTGGGTGCGGCCTTGTCCGGATCTTCAGCATGGCGATTACCAGACCAACGCGCTGATGGCACTGGCCAAGCAGCAGCGCCGCAACCCACGCGAACTGGCAACCGCTGTCGTTGCACAATTGGATGTGACGCCGTGGTGCGCGCGCGTGGAGATTGCCGGTCCGGGTTTCCTGAATTTTCACCTCGCACCCCACGCCATCAACGCCGCGCTTCAAGAGGCGTTGGGCACGGGACATTCCTTTTTTAAGAAGGCCACAACGCCGCGCACCATCGTCATTGATTTCAGTTCGCCCAACGTCGCCAAGCCCATGCACGTGGGCCACATTCGCTCGACCATCCTGGGCGATGCGTTGGCGCGCGTGTTCCGTCTGCTGGGGCATCGCGTCATCACGGACAATCACATCGGCGATTGGGGCACGCAATTTGGCATGCTCCTCGTCGGCTGGAAGACACTGCTCGACGCCGCCACATTGGAGCGCGATCCCATTGCCGAGATGGAGCGTCTCTATCAGGCCATCAATCTGGCGGCCAAGGAAGATGAGCGCATCCGCGAACAGGCGCGCGCGGAGTTGGTGAAGCTGCAATCCGGCGACGCGGAAAATCTCGGCATCTGGCGGCGCATGCTGGAGCTTTCCCAATCGCAGTTCGATAATGTGTACGGCCGCCTCGGCATCCAATTTGATCACACGTTGGGCGAGAGTTTTTACAACGACCAACTCGGCGCCGTGTTGGCAGAGTTGGCGCGTGCAGGCATCGCGGAGGAAAGCGACGGGGCGCTGGTGGTTTTTTTTCGTGACCACGCCACGATGAACGACAACCCCGCCATCATTCGCAAGAGTGATGGTGCGGCCAATTACGCCAGCACGGATCTGGCCACACTGCGACATCGCGTGGAGCAGTGGCAGGCGCAGGAAATTCTCTACGTCACCGATGGCCGGCAGCAGTTGCACTTCCAGCAAGTGTTCACCATCTATCAGCGGTGGCATCCGCAAATGACGGCCCGCCTCGAACACGTGTGGTTCGGTTCCATTCTCGGGCCGGATGGCAAGCCTTTCAAAACCCGCGAGGGCGGTGTGGTGAAACTGGCTGCGTTGCTGGACGAGGCGGAGGAACGTGCGTTGACCGCCGTCACCCAAAAGAATCCGGATCTCGACGAGGCCACGCGACGCGAGATTGCCCGCGCGGTTGGACTGGGTGCGCTCAAGTACGCCGACCTCTCCAATAATCGTCAGAGCGATTACACGTTCGACTGGGACAAAATGCTGGCCTTGCAAGGCAACACCGCGCCGTATCTGCAATATGCCTGCACGCGCGTGCGCAGTATTTTCCGCAAGGGCGAAGTGGCCGATCTCTCCGGCGCCACCATCGCGTTGGCCGCACCGCAGGAGTTGGCGTTGGCCAAGCGCCTGCTCAATTTCGGAATCGCGCTGGAGACGGTCGCTGCGGAATATCGTCCCAACTACCTCTGCAATTATCTCTACGAACTGGCCGGCGACTTCACCGCGTTTTACGAGGCGTGTCCGGTGCTCAAAGCCGGCGACGCCGAACGGCAATCGCGGCTGGCCCTTTGCAAGCTGACCGGCCAAGTGCTCCACGAAGGCTTGGGGCTGCTGGGCATTGAAGTGCCCGAGAAAATGTAGGGCGTGCCGTCGGCAGTGCAGCCGGGCTAGTCGCGGTTTCCAATCAAGCGCAGCAACTCGCGCAGCAATCGCAGTCGAGTGGGGGCCTGCACCGTTTCAGAATCAGTGAGCAGGGAAAATCCTTCACCGTGCGCCGGGCCATTGACCACGCACGCCTGTGTGCGGTGAGTGCGCAACTGAGTGTGGCCGGCTTGCAGGCTGTCGGCACGATTCCCCGTCACCTCATATTTCCAGCCCACCACGATGGCGAGTGGGAACCAGCGGCGCAACGAACCAATCAATTTGGGCGTGGGCAGCAACTGCGCCCAGAGCACCGAATGCGCTGACGAAACTTTGCCCGCTGCAGCGAGCGGTCGTTTGCGCACATCACAGAGCTTGGCCACGCGGAAGTCCGACACGGCAGCGACATGGAACACCGCGCCAATTTCCTTTCCGGCAAGGGCGCGCAGTCGCTGGCGCAAGTCCGTCGTGGTGGTGAAAGGCACCGTGGTCACTTGCGTGGACTTGGCCCGATGCAGCGCCGTCTCGCTTCGAAGCAATGTCACGCGATGCCCGGCGCGCGCCAACGCATCAGCCAACGCACAGCCCAAGCGGCCCGTGGAATGGTTGGTCAGGCGACGCACCGAATCAATCGGTTCATACGTCGGCCCGGCAGTAACCAGACAGTGCACGCGCCAGATTACTCCGGCGCGCGAGGCGGGCACAGGATTTTTGCCGGGCATTCTCCGGCTTTGATTTGGCGCGCGCCGCTGGCAGAGTCCACGCGTGGATTGCATCGTGGGAATTGATTTGGGGACGACCAACTCCGCTGTGGCATTTGTGGAGGCGGGCATCCCCGGAATCTTGGCGGCGGCGGATGGCAGCCGGCTGATGCCTTCCATCGTGCATTACGCAGCGTCGGGTGCGGTGTGTGTGGGAGAGGAAGCGCGGCGCAGCCAAGTGCTGCATCCGGCCGACACGATTTATTCCGTGAAGCGGCTGATGGGCCGCGCGAGTGCGGAGTTGGACGCCACCGATCGCGACTGGCCATTTGCCATCGCTGATCACGAAGGCAAAGCAGCGGTGCTCGCGGGTGGCAAGCGACGTTTGCCAGAGGAAGTCTCCAGCGAAGTGTTGAAGGCGCTCAAGCTGCGCGCGGAGGCAGCGTTGGGTTTTGCGGTCTCACGCGCGGTCATCACGGTGCCCGCTTATTTTAACAACGCGCAGCGTGAGGCAACGAAGCGCGCAGGCCAGTTGGCGGGCTGGAATGTGGAGCGCGTGCTCAACGAACCGACGGCAGCGGCGCTGGCCTACGGATTGGGCCGGTTGCAGGAGCGTTCGCGCGTGGCGGTGTTTGATTTGGGCGGGGGCACGTTTGACCTCTCGATTCTGGAACTGCGCGAGGGGATGTTCGAAGTGCTGGCCACGCACGGCGACACGCGATTGGGCGGCGATGACATTGACCGTGCTGTGGGGGATTGGATTGCAGCTCAGGTGCGCGTTGCTGGCGGACCAGCGCAGTTGGATCTGACGATGGCGGCGCGCGTGCGGATGGCAGCGGAGGCGGCGAAGGTGGCGCTGTCGGCCGCCACTGAAACAGAAATCACGCTGCCCTTCCTGACCGCGCAGTTCAGTTTTCAACGCGTGCTGACGCGCGCCGAGCTTGAACGGATTGCGCGGCCGATCATTGAACGCACGCGCGGGCATTGTCGTCAGGCACTGTCCGATGCGGGCGTGGCGGCGCATGAACTCGATCAGGTCATCTTGGTGGGCGGCCAGACGCGGATGCCGTTGGTGCGACGCTGGGTTGGCGAATGGTTTGGGTGCCGGGAATACGAGGAGCTGCGCGGCAATCTGTCCATGAACGATGCCGAGCGGAAGGGGCCGGCTTTGAACACCTCGCAGCACCCGGATGAAGCGGTGGCGCTGGGCGCGGCGATTCAAGGTGCCATTCTCTCCGGGGCCATCGGGCAGGTGTTACTGCTGGATGTCACGCCGCTGTCGCTGGGCGTGGAAACTTTCGGTGGCTTGATGAATGTGCTCATCCCGCGCAACACGACCATCCCCACCAAAGCCGGCGAACTCTTCACCAACGCGGTGGATGCCCAGCGCGAGATGCTCGTGCACGTGCTGCAAGGCGAGCGCGAGCGGGCGAAGGACAACTGGAGCCTCGGCCGATTCGCGCTGGCGTTTGACGCCGTGCCGCGCGGTGCCGCGCGGGTGGGCGTGCAGTTTGAGATTGATGCCGACGGTATTTTGCATGTGCTGGCGCGCGACACAAAGACGGGCCACGAGCAGCGCGTGAAGATTGAATCCGCTGTGGATGTGGATGACACGAAGGTGCAGCAGATGGTGGAGGAATCGGTGACCAACGCATTTGCGGATTGGGACGCGCGACGTTGGGTGGAGTCCGCTCTGCGCGCGCGCGAGGCGGTGACAGCAGCGCGACAAGCGTTGGCGGAGATGGAGGCGGAGTTGCCCGTCGAGACACGCGACCTCGTGGCGCAGGCTATCGCCCTGGCAGAGGCCGTGCTGGCGGCGGAACGTGATGGGATGGGCGACTTGCCGTTGCTCCAGCAGAAAATCAAGCAACTGGATGAAGCGACCGCGCCGCTGGCCGATGCGCTGATGCAGCGTGCGATGGATGAATTGCTGCGCCGCCGTGGTGTGCTGAGCTAAGCGCTGGGCGGCTCAGATTTTTTGTCCGGTACCGAAAGATTGGCGAAGGCATTGTTCAAGCTTCCCGCCGACGCGCCGTTGGAATGCGCGGCGTCCTCGTCGTGCTCCCGCGCCGCTTTGGATTTCCTTTTTTCGTCCGGCTCCGGTTCCATCGGGGGAAGTTTGGCGTTGGGATTCTTGGCGCGATTGATCGCGGGCAGGGGCGTGATGAGCACCGTGATGCCGCGGCCCATGGTGCGGGGCGCGCTGTCGGCCTTGCCGTAGGTGGCCAGCGCATCCACGAATTTCTTCATGGCCTGGTGGCCGTATTCTTGGTGGGCGTTCTCGCGGCCACGGAAGCGCAGGCTCACCCGCACCTTGTTGTCCTCGCAGAGAAACTCGATGGCATGCTTCAGCTTGAACTCAAAGTCGTGCGGATCGGTGAAGGGCCGCAACTGAATCTCCTTCACCTTGACGACGTGCTGATGCTTTTTGCTCTCGTTCTCCTTCTTGGAAAGCTCGTATTTGAATTTGCCGAAATTGATGATGCGACAGACCGGCGGAGTGGCGCTGGCGGCGACCTCCACCAAGTCCACGCCGCGTTCGCGCGCCATCTGGATGGCCACACGGGTGGGATGGACTCCGAGTTGTTTGCCGTCGGCACTGACAACGCGCACTTCCGTGGCACGGATGCGCTCGTTAATCCTGATGAAGTATCCGGGGGGCCGACCCCGGTCGGCATTGTTGGAGAAAGGGCGACTCAAAGAGGCCTCGCGTTGCTATTGATTTTCATTCTGTCGGACCGCCAAACCCAGGAGGCGGTAACGCGGTGATATTGGATAGACACGGATTGCTGGCAAGCGAAATATCTCCACAAAATTTCCTCGTGCCGGTCGCGCACCGTGGCTAACGTCGCCGCCCGAAATGGCCACGCTCAAACCTTTCCCTGCTCTGCGTCCCGCACCCGGCTTCGCCGCCCGCATCAGCGCGCCGCCGTACGATGTGGTTTCCACCGAGGAGGCGCGCGCCCTCGCCGGTGACAACCCGTACTGCTTCCTGCACGTCGGACGACCGGAGATTGATTTGCCACCCGGCACCGACTCGCATGCGCCTGAAGTTTACAAGAAGGGTGCCGAGAATTTCCAGTTGCTCCAAGAGGCCGGCGCACTGCGCCCCGATGCCCAGCCGCAATTCTATCTCTACCGCCAGGTGATGGGCGCGCATGCGCAGGTGGGACTCGTCGCTGCGGCCAGTTGCCAAGAGTATCTCGAGGGCATCATCAAGAAGCACGAGCTGACTCGCGTGGACAAAGAGGACGACCGCGTGCGCCACATTGAAACGCTGAACAGCCAGACCGGCCCCGTCTTTCTCACGTACCGCGCGGATGCCGCGTTTGACCGTTTTGTGGCCAAGCACACGGCCACCGCTCCGGACACAGACCTCACCGCTGCCGATGGCGTGCGCCACACCACTTGGCCCATCGCCGCTGCCGACGAGATTGCGTTTGTCGAACAGACCTTCGCGCGCATCCCGCACCTTTACATTGCCGACGGTCATCATCGCAGCGCTGCCGCCGCGCGCGTCTTTCAATCGCGACAAGGGCAGGGGAACAGCGCGCGCTTTCTCGCCGTCATCTTCCCGCATGACCAGATGCAAATCCTCCCGTACAACCGGGTGTTGAAAGATCTGCACGGTCTCACGCCCGAACAATTGCTCGCCCGCCTCGATGCCGTGTTCACCCTGCGGGAGACCAGCGATGCGAAGCCCGCGCACAAACATGAACTGGGCCTTTACCTCGGCGACCGCTGGCGCATGCTTACCTTTCGCTCGCACCTCACCACCAGCACGGACCCCATCGAGACACTCGACGTCACGCTGCTGCAACGGCACATCCTCGTCCCGCTCTTTGGAATTGATGACCCGCGCACGAGCACACGCATCAACTTCGTCGGCGGCATTCGCGGCACGGCGGAGTTGGAGAAGCGCGTCAACTCCGGCGAGTACGCCTGCGCCTTTTCGATGTTCCCCACGAGCATCGAGGACCTGATGTCCATCGCCGACGCCGGCGGCATCATGCCGCCCAAGAGCACGTGGTTCGAACCCAAGCTTCGCGACGGCCTCTTTTGCCACATGATTTAAGGCGCGCTGCCGTGCGCGATTGTTTTTCTACTTGGCGGACTTGAGTGCTTGACGGTTAATCCCATTCGGTTTTTGGAAGCAACTATGAAAATCGTTCTCGCATATTCGGGCGGTCTGGACACGTCGGTGCTGCTGTCGTGGATCAAGGAAAAGTATAACGCCGAGATGATCGCCTTCTGCGCCGACATCGGCCAGGAGGAGGAGCTGCGCGGTCTCAGCAAGAAAGCCAAGGGCACCGGCGCCGCCAAAATCTACATTGATAATTTGCAGGAGGAGTTCGCGCGCGACTTCATTTTCCCGATGCTCCGTGCGGGGGCGATTTACGAGGGGCAATATTTTCTGGGCACCAGCATCGCGCGGCCGCTCATCGCCAAGCGCATGATTGAGATTGCCAAGCAGGAAGGCGCCGACGCCATTGCCCACGGCGCGACCGGCAAAGGCAACGACCAGGTGCGCTTTGAATTGACGACGGCTGCGTTGGCGCCGGAGCTGGACATCATTGCCCCGTGGCGCGACGAGCGCTTTCGCAAAGACTTTCCCGGCCGGCAGGAGATGATTGATTACTGCGAGGCCAAGCGGATTCCCGTGCAGGCCAGCGCGAAGAAACCTTTCTCGATGGATCGCAATCTTCTGCACATCTCCTACGAGGCGGGCATCCTCGAGGATCCGTGGTTCGATGCGGGTGCGCTGAAGAACCGCGATTATTTCACCACACTCTCGGTGTTGCCCGAGGACGCGCCGGACAAATCCGAATACGTGACGCTGGATTTTGTGAAGGGCGACTGCGTGGCCGTCAACGCCAAGGCGCTCAATCCGCTGGGCGTGATGAAGGCGCTCAACAAACTGGGCGGCAAACACGGCGTCGGCCGCGTGGACATGGTAGAGAACCGATTCGTCGGCATGAAAAGCCGCGGCGTGTACGAGACGCCCGGCGGCGCCATCCTGCATTTCGCGCATCGGCAGATTGAAAGCCTGACGATGGACCGCGAGGTGATGCACCTGCGCGACTCGCTCATCCCGCGCTACGCGGAGTTGGTGTATTACGGTTTCTGGTTCGCGCCGGAGCGGCTGGCCTTGCAGGCGCTCGTCGAGGAAAGTCAGAAGCACGTGAGCGGCACTGTGCGTGTGAAATTGTACAAGGGCGGCATCCACGCTGCGGGGCGGCAGTCCAAGTTGAGCCTCTACAATCCGCACATTGCCACGATGGAGGCCGATCCCACCAAGGCGTACAATCAGGACGACGCCACCGGATTCATCCGGCTCAATGGACTGCGCCTGCGCGTGAACTCGGCCGTGAACGGGGCGAAGAGTCTGCTCGGCGGGCGTTGAGCGGGACGAGGCGGGACTGCGTCAAGGCGCAGGCTGCCGCACTTTGCTTTCGATGTGGGCGACCTTGGCGGTCTTGGCGGCGTCCCACACGCGGATGATTTCGCCGTAGGGCGAATCGGTGTCAGCTTCAATCCGCAGTGAGATCTGCGGCGAGGCGGCGACGCGCTTGGTCAACTCCTGTTCGAGTTGCTGATGCGTGACGGGTTTGCTGTCCAGATGGATGTGCGGCTTCTCTTTGCTGACGACGACAATGATTGGGGCCGGCCCACTGCCGCCTTTTTTGCTGCCCTGTTTGGACTCGGGCAATACCAGCTTGATGGTGAGTTGATGCTCGCGGAAGGTGGTGCTGACGACCAGAAAGATGAGCACCACCATCAACACGTCAATCAGCGAGACGATGATGATGGAAGGCGTGCCGCGCCGTTTGTTGCTTTGGAAACGCATGGCCGGTGTTAGCGCCCGTGGTATTGCTGACGCAGGAATTCCTCGAGCAGATTTTCCATCTCGACCGACAGCGTCTCGACGCGCTTGTTAAAATAACTCCACGCCGCCAGCGACGGGATGGCGACCACCAGCCCCATCAACGTCGCGTTGAGGGCGATGCTGATGCCCGAGGCGAAGAGCCCGGTGTTGTGGCCTTCGCCCGCCGCGCCCATGCCTTTGAAGAGCGTGATCAAACCGAAGATGGTGCCGACCAATCCCAACAACGGCGCGATGCCAGTGAAAATCTCCAGCGCCACCAGTCGCTGCTCCAGCACAGAGATTTCCTGGCGTGCGCGTGTCTGCAGCGCATCGGCATTCTCCTGCCGCGTGAGGTGCAGATGGTCAATCGCGTAACCGAGCAGGCGCGCGTAGGTCGAATCGTTTTGGTGGCACAAGGTGCGCAGCGCCGGGATTTGGTCGCGCTCCTGCACGTGGCGTTGTCCCGTGACGACATCGGGCGGAATCACCTTGGTCCGGCGCAGGACCAAGGCGCGCTCAATGATGATTGCCAGACTGACAATGGAGATGATGCCCAGCAACCCCACCACGATAATCTCCATCGGCGTCATCGTCGCCTCTTCTTCAGCCTTCGCAGGCTTAGCCGCATCAGCCGGTGGCGCGGAGGCATTGCCAGCATTCGCGGGCGCCGCGTGTGTTTCTGTCAACAGGCAGAGCGCAAATACAAACACGGCCGCCAAGTGGAACCAACGAGAGAAGTTCAGCATAGAGTCAATTCGGGAGGATGATGAGATGGAATGAAATTCGGCAGCGCCGCTGTTCCGCGCCAATTTCTCGGCGCATCGCCTCCGGCCATTTGCCGAAGCGCTGCGGTTGCAAAATGGATTCGCTGCAAATGTGGCGCGGTAACGTGACGGGCACGGCCGAGGCTACCGGCGTGAAGTCGCTGGTGATGGCGCGCAGGTTTCGGATGGCGCCTTCGGCTGTCTGATCAAAGTCCACCACCACCACGAACGGGTCGTAGAAGCGGTGCTCGCGCAGCATGCCGATCCACGCGAGGTAGATGGCCGACAACATCCGGTCATCGTACTCGCCGCGGATGAAGCCTTCGGTTTCCAGACGGAACGGCCCGCGCGCCGCGCCTTGTCCGTTGGCGGAGACGAGTGTCGCAGGCCCCGCCGCATTGCCACTGGCTTCGAGGCGGCTCTTCGCGCGCGCCAAGATTGGGTTAACGCTCGGCTGCGTGCTGGGTTCGCTCGTGGGCAGTGAAGGCAGGGCGGACAAATCAACAGCCTCAACCTGCGCCACGTGAACTGCGGGAGGCAGCGATTGCGGAATCGTGCCCGCGGCGGAAGGCAGCGCAGGTGCGGTCTTGGCGACGAGCGATTTCGCGACGGGCTTTTCTGGCAATGACCGTGGCGTGGCGGTCGGTTGACGCAACACCGCCGTCGGCGCTGGAGCGATGGCTTTGGTTGCGTGCAGCGGATTCGCCGCGACCTTTGGAAGGCGCGTGAGACCGGCTTGAAACGTTGTCTGCGCCGCGTCCTTCCGGGGATTGTGATTTGGCGTCGGCGAATTCTTGTTCAACTCTGGATTAGCGGCCGCACTGTTTTTGGCGGCGTACTGCTGGGCATTGAGCGGGCGCGGGGCATTCGGTGCGTCAGGCGGGAGTTGGGCAAACTTTTGCGGTTCGGCCGGCGGCTTGATGAGAGTCAACGTCATCACCGGCTGGCTTTGGGAAACCTCAGGCACGGGGCCGTCGCTTTGGCGAACGCAGATGAGGCCCGCCGCGATAAGGCAAAGATGTACCGCCAAGGAAAGCAGGAGGGTCATCTTGGGCCAATGGCGCGCCCAATCAATCCGTGTGCGGTGTGGGAAATGTCTCCCCATTCGTCCGGCGAGACTGACCCAAAGCGGCGGGTGGCGCAACGATTTGTTCCGCACAAATTACAGCGTGACCGAGTCGCGATAGTGCGGCGCGATCACTTCGGCTTTGGGTCGGGCGGCGCGCAAGCGTTCGGCAAAGGGCAACGCCTGTTCTTCCTCGCCGTGAATGACAAAGATTTTCCGGATGTCACCGGTCAGGCGCGCGGCGAAGGCGTCCAGTTCATTCTTGTCGGCGTGCCCAGAAAAGGCGTCCAGCTTGGCGACCTGCGCGCGCACATGATGCGGCTTGCCCAGAATGTTCACCGTGCGTTCGCCGGCGATGATGCGCGAGCCGAGCGTGTTGGCTGCGCAGAAGCCGACGAAGAGGATGAGGTTGGCAGGTTTCTCGATGTGATTTTTCAAGTGATGGCGGATGCGGCCGGCCTCGCACATGCCGCTGGAGCTGATGATGATGGCCGGGCCGTCGAGGTCGTTGAGTTTTTTGGAGTGCGCCGATTGCCGGATGTACGTGAGGTTGTCCATGCCGAACGGATTCTCCTTCTCGCGCAGGAAGCGGTAGATGTCCGCGTTGAAACATTCGGGGTGCAGCCGAAAGACTTCCGTGGCGTTCACACTGAGCGGGCTGTCCACAAAAATGGGGATGGGCGGCAGGGTGTCAGCCTCGATCATCCGATGCAGCGCGTACACCAGCGTCTGCGTGCGGCCCACCGAGAAGGCGGGGATGATGACCTTGCCGCGCCGGGCGATGGCCTCGCGCACGAGCTTGCCAATCTGGTCGAGCGCGCCGTTGGATTCACCATGCAGACGGTTGCCGTAGGTGCTTTCGATCTGCAGAAAATCCACGTCGGTCACAGCGGCGGGATCGCGCAGGATGGCATCGCCACCGCGGCCAATGTCGCCGGTGAAAAGGTAGCGGAATTTCCGCGTGCCTTCGGTGATGTCAAACACCACTTGGGCGGAACCCAGGATGTGGCCGGCGTCGCGGAAGGTGACGCTCACGCCGTCGGCGATGGTCATGGGCCGGTCGTAATTGATGGAGACAAACTGCTGCACCGTCTTGTCGGCGTCGGCGACGGTGTAGAGCGGTTGCGCGGGCGGCAATCCCTGCAGGACACGTTTCTTGTTGAGGTATTCGGCGTCAGATTCCTGGATCTCGGCGGAATCTTCCAGCATGATGCTGGCCAGATCGCGCGTGGCGTGTGTGCAGAAAATGTTCCCGTTGAATCCGCGGCGGCAGAGGTTGGGAAAGTTGCCGCAGTGATCGATGTGCGCGTGGCTCAGCACGGCAACATCAATCGTCGCAGGGTCGAATGGGAAGGTGCTGTTGCGCTCGATGGATTCCTCGCGTGGTCCTTGATAGAGGCCGCACTCCAAAAGGATGCGTCGGCCGTTGATCTCCAGCAGGTACATCGAGCCGGTGGTCGTGCGAGTCGCGCCGAAGAAGTGGAGTTGCATGTGGACAGGATGGAGAAGCTCATCCGCCTGTCGAGCGGTCTTTCAGCAAAGGGTTGCTCGCGGACGCGAATCAGCTATTTTGCGCGGCCATGACAGCGGCGAAGGACAGCATCGAATTGGAGGGACTGCGAGTGACCGTGGACGACATCGTCTATCAAGACAACGCCGTGACGCCGCCGAATCTCCCGCATTGCTTCGCCTACTTCATCAGCATCCACAACAACTCCGACCGCGTCGTGACGATCAAGGGCCGCAAATGGGTCGTGCGCAGCGAGGCCGGCGACACCGTGGCCGTGGAAGGCGACGGCGTCGTGGGGCAGTTCCCGACCATCGCACCGGGCGCGAGGTTCAGCTATAACAGCTTTCACCTATTCCAAGGCCGCTTTGCCGTGGCGGAAGGAAGTTATCTCGGCGCGGACGAAGATGGGCAGCGAGTGCTCGTGCGCATCCCGCCATTCAAGATGGTCGTGCCCGGCGCCGGAGGCGACTAGAGAGCCACCCATTCAATCCCCTTCGGCACGAAATAGGGAACCCACCGGTCGGCGATCCAAGCAGGACAACGCAGCCTGACTACGCTTTAATAAAAGGCAGCGCATCCTTGCGGAT
>SIAW01000053.1 GCA_009695465.1 Pedosphaera sp. | reverse complement strand
GGCGGGCTGAAAACCGGCGGCGTGAACTTCGACGCCAAAGTGCGCCGCGAAAGTTTCGAGCCGGTGGATCTTTTCCACGCGCACATCGGCGGCATGGACGCCTTTGCGCGCGGACTGAAAATCGCCGCCGCCATCCGCGCCGACGGCCGCCTCGCCGCCTTCGTCAAACACCGCTACCGCTCTTGGGACACCGGCATCGGCCGCGACATCGAGAAGGGCAAAGTCGGCTTCAAACAACTCGAAGCCCACGCCCACAAACACGGCGAACCGAAACTCGAAAGCGGCCGCCAAGAATTCCTCGAGAACCTCATCAATGAGTTCATCTAAGATTCGGCTCGTCGCAGCCATCCTCTCAGATAGGTTGGTGCGCGATATGAACGCCCAAGGCCGCCGCGCTGGATTTCTTTTCGCTGCGTCGTTCCTGCTGCTGACTGCAGGCGCAGGCCGCGCCGCAGACGCGGTGGCTTACTTCGGGGATGTGGAAAAGATTTTCCGCAATCACTGCGTGGACTGCCACCGGGCTGGCGGTGGCGCGCCCTTCGCGCTTGATTCCTACGACGCGGTGCGTCGGCGAGCCAAGCTCATCGGCGAAGTGGTGGAGAAGCGTGTGATGCCGCCGTGGAGTGCGAATCCGCAACACGGAGTTTTCGCCAACGACCCTTCGCTCGCGGCTGCGGACATCGCGAAGGTGCGCCGCTGGGTCGAAGGCGGGATGGAGCGCGGGGACGCGGCGCGCGCGCTGCCGCCCTCGCCGCCGCGAGCTGAATGGCAGATGGGCGCGCCCGACGCGATCTTCGAGACTGCATCCGTCGATGTGCCCGCTGAAGGGCCGGTGCCCTATCGCTACGTGCGCGTGCCGACGAAGCTGCTGGAAGATCGGTGGGTCGAGGCGACGCAAATCCTCTCCACCTCGCCGGAGATCGTGCATCACGTTCTCATCTTCATCGAGAAGGCCGCTGCGCCCGCGCCGGGCGTGCCCCGCCCGTGGACGCCTCGGTGGGACCCAGCCAGTTTGCTCGAAGGTTCGGAGCCGCAGGATGCGCTGAAATGGATCGCCAAGTTTCAGCACTATCTCAAAGACATGCGCGTGGGCGGTGGGGGCGGGCTGAACGGCAGCTTCGCCACGTCGCTCTCGGGAGGACACGGCATGAGCTTTCCGCCCGGTCGCGCCAAGCTCCTTCCCGCCGGTGCCACGTTGGTCTTTCAGATTCATTACACGCCCACCGGTGCCCAGCGCGAATCCAAGACGCGCTTGGGTCTGCGCTTTGCCAAGGCGCCGCCGCGCGAGCCGTTGGATTCCCGTTCGCTCGCCACGGTGGCCTTCACGATTCCGCCGGGCGCCAAAGCCCACGAGGTGAAAGCCACCAAGGTGCTGCCGCGCGACGCGCTGCTCATCTCGCTGCGCCCGCACATGCACCTTCGCGGAAAATCGTTCCGCTTCATCGCCGAACATCCCAATGGCCGGGAGGAAATCCTGCTCGATGTGCCGAAATGGAATTTTGAATGGCAGGTCGAATACATCCTCGCCAAACCCAAGCCCCTGCCGCGCGGGACGCGGTTGCGCGCCCACGCCCTCTACGACAACAGCGCGGGCAACCCGGCCAATCCGGATCCTGCGAAGGCCGTTTTCTTCGGACTGCAAAGCGACGAGGAGATGATGATCGGCTACTACGAAGTCGTGTGGGGCGCCGATCCCAAGCCTGCAGCCACGCCCAGTGCCGCGCGGCCCAAAACCCCTTGAGCACCGCGCCCGCCGCTAGGCGGCAGGGATGCGGATGGTCATCGTGGTGCCGGCACCGGGCGCGGATTGGATGAGGAGCTGCCCGTTGTGATTCTCGGCCACGCGCCGCACGATGGCCAGTCCCAGTCCGGTGCCGCCTTCTTTGGCGCTACTTAAAATTCCGCTGAAAGCGCGCTGCTGTTGTTCCGCCGACAATCCGTGCCCCGTGTCCGCCACCGCGATGGCCACGTGTTCCTCGGCGCGGCGCGCGGTGAGGGTGAGCGTGCCGCCGCCGGGCATTGCCTCGATGGCGTTGAGGATGAGATTGAGCGTCGCCTGCGCCAACTGCGTGGCGTCGCCGTGGGCCGGCGGCAAGTCCGCATCGTCATGCCGCACGAGGGTGACGCGGTGCTGCTGCAGTTTGTGGCGCGTGAGCAGCATGAGATCATCGAGCAGCCGCCGCAGGTTCACCGGCGCAAATCGCGGCTCGGCGTTGCGCGCCAACCCCACGATGCGTTCCATGATGCGCTCCATCTGCGCCATTTTTTCACCCATCACACGGGCGTCCTCCGCGCGCGGATCGCCGACGGGGAAATGCAGATCCATCGAGTGATAGAGCAGCTTCATTACCGTGAGCGGATTGCGGATCTCATGCGCCACTTCCGCCGCAAGCAGGCCCAGCGCGGCGAGCTGTTCGTTGCGCCGCAGTTGTTCCTCCGTCTCCACGGCGTGCTCAAGGAGTCGCGCCTTTTCGATGGCGGTAGCCGAGAGTTCCGCCAGCGCGGTGAGCGCCCGCACTTCGTCATTGGAGAAAACGTGCGGGGCGCCGGTGTAAACATTGAGCGTGCCCAGGCAGCGCTGGCCGTACACCAGCGGCACGCTGAGCAGCGAGACCAGTCCCTCCTCGCGCGCCAACGCGCGGTGCTGGTACTGCGGCGAGGTCTGCACATTCTCCACCTGCGCGGGCTTGCGGCGGCGCACGACCGATCCCATCAAACTTTCGGCCGTGCTCAACGGCGGCCGCTGTTGGTACTGCGGCCCGGCCCCGTGTTGCGCGCGCAGCACCAGCCAGTCGCCCGTCGTGTCGAGCAGTTGCAACGAACTCATGCGCGTGGCCAGCAGACTGGCCGACTCGCGCGTGACGGCCTGCAGCACGTCGTCCAAGTGGACGGAAGAATTGATGGCGCGCCCCAACTGCACCAGTGCCTCCAGCAAACTGGAGCGCTGGCGGTGTTGCTGATAGAGCCACGTGTTGCGCACCACCTGCGCGGCCATCGCAGCCAGCTCGGTCAGCAGCAACTCATCGGCGGCCGTGAAAGCGGCGGGGCGGTCGCCGTCCACATTTAACACCCCGCGCACCTCTCCCTCCATCAACAGCGGCACGGCCAGTTCCGCACGCACGCCGTCCCGCGCACCGATGTAGCGGCTGTCCTGCGCCACGTCGTCCACGCGCACAGCCTTCCCCGTGCGCACCACCCAGCCGGTGATGCCTTCGTCCGGGCGCAGCTTGAGCGCCGCGCCGCCGGCAGGCAGACCGATGCTGGCCTCGATTTCCAGCAGCCCGGAATTGGGGTTGAGCAACGCCAGCGAACCGCTGGCGGCGCGCATCAGCTCGA
Source organism: Pedosphaera sp. (assembly GCA_009695465.1). Classification (GTDB taxonomy): domain Bacteria; phylum Verrucomicrobiota; class Verrucomicrobiia; order Limisphaerales; family UBA1100; genus SYLI01. The sequence goes on along the minus strand of SIAW01000053.1, from coordinate 15,907 downwards.
CAGCCTCGCGCACGACCAACTGCAGCGCCTCGTGCGGCTCCAGCGTGGCGTGGATGGCTTGGCTGACGCGGTAAAGCCGTTGGTGCCGGCTCTCGGGCGTTGCCGCATCGTCGTGGGCGGGCGCGCTCATCCTTGCAATCGGCGCGACAGGAAAAGTCCCGTGCCCGCCACCACGACATTGGGCAGCCACGCCGCCACGACTGGCCCCCACATGCCCAGCGCGGGCAGCGCCCCGTTCGTGCCCCATGTGAGGCAGCCTTGAAAAAAGAGCATGTACGCGAAGCAGATGGCGACGCTGGAGGCCACGCCGACGAACGCCTTGCGCTTTCCCAACAGCGTGCCCAGCGGCAGCGCCACCAGCACTACGGCCAGACACGTCCATGCCTGCGCCAGTCGCCCGTGCAGTTGCGTGTACACGCGCGCGTACATCGGCTGGCCCGGTTGCAGTCCTTCCTTTTGCCGGCAATACGCCAGCAGATCGCCCACGCTAAAAAGCAGATGCCGCCCGGCTTCCTTGGACAGGTCGCTGCCGCCCAGCCGCGTCTCGATGCGATGCAGTGCGACTTGTTGCTGCAAGGCGCGCGGATGGATTTTCAGCGCGGCCACATTGGTGGCGCCCAATTCCAGCGAGCTGGTGGGCAGCGTGGCGTCGGCCGCACCGGGCTCGAACCAGAGCCATTGCACGTTGTAAAAAAGCCAGCCGCGCGATGTCCATTCGCCGCGACATTCCTTGCCCGTCTGCGGCAGGAACTGATGCCGCCCGCCTTGCTCGTCCAGAAATTCCGCCGTCACTTCCCCGATGTCCCGCGTGCTCTCGTTGAACCGCACCGGGCCTAGCGTGTGCCGCCGTCCCTCCACGTCGTTGATCGCCAACATGCGTTCGTGCCAGACGCCGCGCGCGGCGGGCGCTCCGCCGCGTTGCAGGCGTTCGGCCGCAGCCGCAGCATCCGCACCGACCAGCTCAATGAGCGCAACCTGCCCGACGCCCAGCACCACGGCCGTCCCCACAAACGGCAGGCTCAACCGCGTCAAGCCGATGCCCGCCGCGCGCATGGCGGTGATCTCGTTGTTGCGCGCCAACTGCGTCAGCGCGTACATCACCCCCAGCAACAGGCCCATCGGCAGCACCGTGGTCAGCAGCTCGGGCGTTTTGCACAGGTAGAGTTCGCCGATTTGGGCGAGCGACAATTTCGCCTGCCGATATTCGTCGAGGTTGCTGTACAGGTCGAAGGCCGTCCAAAAAATTTGGAAGCCGGCCAGGCAATACGCCAGCGGCACGAGCAGTTCGCGCAGCAAATACCGGTCCAATAACCGCATGGGCCTTGAAGCTAGTCGCCGCCCGCAGGCAAGGCAAGCCATGCGCCCGCAGGTTTCACCGCTGCGTGGCGGGCACTTGTTTCACCGGCGCGACTGGCCTACGCTCGTGGCCGTGAATCGCCGCATCCATCTGGACGCCCTGTCTGGCGCGACGCCTGCGCCCGAAGTGCTGGCGGCGATGCGGCCGTTTTTGGCGGAGGACTTTGGCAATCCTGCCTCCGTTCACGGGCGCGGCTTGACCGCACGCGAGGCACTGGCGCAAGCGCGGGAGCAAGTCGCCGGATTGGTGGGCGCGGCGCCGGAACAAATTGTCTTCACCAGCAACGGCACCGAGGCCAACAATCTCGCCGTGAAAGGCGCGGCGTGGGCCAGCCGCGCGCGCGGCGGGCACATCGTCCTCTCGGCCATCGAGCAACCCTCGGTGGATCGCGCGGTGACATTTCTGGAATCCACCGGGTTCACCGCCACGCGCGTGCCGGTGGACGGCTGCGGCCGCGTGTCTCCCGCCGCCATCGCCGCCGCCATCACGCCGCAGACCCTCCTCATCTGCCTGCACCACGCGCATCATGATTTGGGGGTCGTGCAGGACATCGCCACGGTGGGCCGCCTCGCCGCCGAGCGTGGCATTCCGCTGCACGTGGACGCCACCGCCAGCGCGGGCTGGTTGCCGCTGGACATGCGCGCGATGAACATCGCCCTGCTGACGCTGGCGCCGCATCGCTTCCACGGCCCGCAAGGCGTGGGTGTGCTGTGCCGCGACCGGCGCGTGCCGCTGACGCCCCTGCTGCACGGCGGTGTTCAAGAAGACGGGCTGCGTGGCGGCACTGAAAACGTGGCGGGCATCGTCGGCGCAGGCGTCGCCGCTGCGCTGGCCGCGCGGGACTTGCCCGCGCACGCAGAGCGAGCGGCGCGGTTGCAGCGGCAATTATTCGAGGGCCTCCGCGACATCGTGCCGCACCTGCGCTTGAATGGGCCGCCGCTGGGCGCGGATCGTCTGTGCTCGCACCTGAACTTGAGCTTTGAATTTCTGGAGGGCGAAGGGCTGGCGTTGTCGTTGGATCTGCAGGGCGTGGCCATCGGCAGCGGCGCGGCCTGCACCACTGGCAAAACAGCCGTGCCCCCGGCACTGGCGGCCATTGGGCTTGACGCAGCACTGGCTCGGGGCAACGTTCTGCTCTCGCTTGGCCGGGACAACACGGCCGAGGAGATCGCACAGGTGCTCGATCTCATGCCCAAACAAATCGCCAAGCTGCGCGCGCTCTCGCCAGAGTGGGCCGCGTTCCAAGCCGGCACACTCGCTGCACGTCTGCCTGCCACTGCGGCGGCGCACCCCTGATTTCATGTCCACCGAAGATTCCCTGCGCGAGGCATTGCGCCACGTGAAGTACCCCGGCTACTCCCGGGACATCGTCTCCTTTGGCCTGGTTAAACACCTGGCTGCGGCCAATGGCGCCGCCAACGTCGTGCTGGAGCTGACCACGCGCAGTCCGGAGGTGGCGCGCCAGTTGCAGACCGAGTGCGAAACCGCGCTGCGCGCCGTGCCGGGCATCGTACATGTGTTGGTGGAGGTGAAAATGCCGACGGGCGCAGCAGCCGGGGCAGGCGCGGGCTTTGCGCCCAGCAAACCCGCCGGACTCAAGCGCGTGGTGGCCGTGGCCAGCGGCAAAGGTGGCGTGGGCAAATCCACGTGCGCGGTGAATCTCGCCTGCTCGCTCGCGCTGCAGGGCATGGAAGTGGGATTGCTGGACTGCGACATCTACGGCCCGAGCGTGCCGCTGATGATGGGCGTGACAGGCCGGCCGATGGTCAGCGAGTCGGACAAGCTGGTGCCGCTGCACAATCACGGCGTGAAGCTCATGAGCATGGGTTTCCTGCTCGACGGCGACACGCCGGTGGTCTGGCGCGGGCCGATGATCATGAAGACCATCCAGCAGTTCGTGCTGCAGGTGGACTGGGGTTCCCCCGATGTGTTGCTGGTGGATTTGCCGCCGGGCACGGGCGACGCGCAGCTCTCGCTTTGCCAGACGGTGCCGCTGGATGGCGGGGTGATTATCACCACGCCGCAGGAGGCCTCGCTGGGCGTCGTGCGCAAAGGCATCGCGATGTTCAACAAGGTGAACGTGCCCATTCTTGGCCTCGTGGAGAACATGAGCTACTTCACCGCGCCGGGCGGGGAGCGTGTGGAAATCTTTGGGCACGGCGGCGGCCGCGCAGAGGCGGTGCGTCAAGGCGTTCCGTTTCTAGGCGAGATCCCCCTCTTCACCGAAATCCGTGAGGGCGGCGACCGCGGTGTGCCCGTCGTCGTGGCAGCCCCCAACGGAGCGCCCGCCAAGGCCTTCGAGGCCATCGCCTTGTCGCTCATGGCGACCCTTCATTAGCCGCTGCACACACGGCCGCTTGCCCATCAGCGGGTTGCCCCGCGAAGCCGCATTCGCCTGCACGCGCTAGGCGGGCAGTTGCGGTTTTGCCAAAGAAAGGTATTGTTTTGGCAGTAGGCCGGTGCTAGCGTCCCGGCCCGTTTGGGAGGCCAAGTGTCCGCCGCAACTGACAACCAGGAGATGCTCAAGCAATCTTCGCTCTACCGCGAGTTTCTGGCGGAACGAGCCGAGGTGCTGCGGCACAAATGGCTGGAGTCGGAGAAGGCCGGGCGCGATGTGGGCTTCGAGCAGGCGCTGACGGATTGGATGGTCAAGCACCGCTCGGAGTGGCGCAAACAGCGCCGCACCGCCCAGACCAAAATTTAGTTCGTCCTTTAATGCAGTCCAGCGAGGCTGCCAAGGATGTACATGAAAGACAGCACTCAACTGAATGCGGGCGGACCGGAAGGGTCTGGCCCGTTTTTTTATGCCTGCATCTAAACTGATCCTCGACGGCCCGGCCATCCAGCGCGCGCTCACGCGCATCGCGCACGAGATCAACGAGCGCAACGCCGATCCTGCGGCCGTCGCGCTCGTCGGCATTCAACGCGGCGGTGTCCATGTCGCTCGCCGGCTCGCCGCGCTGTTGCAGCAGATTTGGGGCAGGCCCGTGCCGGTGGGTATTCTCGATGTCACCATGCACCGCGACGATTTGCATCAGCAGCTCGCCCCGGAAGTTCACCCGACCGAGATTCCGTTCGATCCCAACGACAAGACTCTCGTGTTGGTGGACGATGTTGTTTTTCACGGGCGCACGATCCGCGCGGCGCTCGATGCGTTGATTGATTTCGGCCGGCCGGCGCGCATCCAGCTCGCCGCGTTGATCGATCGCGGCCACCGCGAATTGCCCATCAAACCGGATTTCGTCGGCAAAAATCTCCCCACCGAGTTGGCCGACCGCGTCATCGTCAAGCTCGCCGAAGCCGACGGCGAAGACGGCGTCTATCTCGAAAAACCATGAATTGGCCGCACGAACATCTGCTCGATATTGAGTCGCTCACCGCGGCGGAGATCACCACCGTGCTCGACACCGCCCGCGCCTTCAAGGCCGTCGGCGAGCGCGCCATCAAAAAGGTCCCCGCACTGCGCGGCAAGACTGTGGTGAATCTTTTTGCCGAACCGTCCACGCGCACGCGCATCAGCTTCGAACTGGCCGCCCAGCGCCTCTCCGCCGACGTCATCAACTTCTCCGCCGACGCCTCGTCCTTCAAGAAAGGCGAGACGCTCAAGGACACCGCGCGCAATCTGGAGGCGCTCAACGCCGATGTCATCGTCATCCGCCACTCCGCCAGCGGCGCGCCGCAATTTCTTTCGCGCGTCGTGCAGTCGCACATCGTCAACGCCGGCGACGGCGCCCACGAACACCCCACGCAGGCGTTGCTCGACACCTTCACCATCCGCGAAAAGAAAGGCCGCGTGGCTGGGCTGAACGTCACCATCCTCGGCGACATCCTTTACAGCCGCGTGGCCCGCTCCAACATCTGGGCGCTCACCAAGCTCGGCGCGCACGTCACGCTCTGCGGTCCCAGCACGTTGGTGCCGCGGGTGTTTGAACGGCTGGGCTGTCGTGTGACGCACAACATGGACGAGGCCATCGCCGGCGCCGATGTCATCAACCTGCTGCGCATCCAGCACGAGCGCCAGCGCAAGACGATGTTCCCCAGCTTGGGCGAGTACACCAGCCTCTTTGGCCTCACGCGCGCGCGGCTGGCTCGCACCCAGCCCGATGTGCTCATCATGCACCCCGGCCCGATTAATCGCGGCGTGGAGATTGATAGTGAAGTGGCCGACGGCCCGAATTCCGTCATCCTCGAACAAGTCACCAACGGCATCGCCGTGCGGATGGCCGTGCTCTACTTAGTCTGCGGCGGAAAAGGCCCGCAGGAATTAGCGGGCTGATTTAGTGGGGCGCGCTTCAAAGCCGCTTGGCCAGTTCTGCGGCGCTGGCGGCGAAGACTTCTTTGTGCAGCGAGCCGCCGTGCGAATCCATCGTCACCACGGCGGGGAAATTCTCCACCTCCAATTCCCAGATCGCTTCCGGGCTGCCGAACTCTTCCAGAAAATAAACGTTGCGCACCTTCTTCACGCACTCCGCCAACACCTGCGCCGCGCCGCCGATGGCGTGCAGATAAACGCAGCCGTCGGCCTGACACGCGGCCAGCGTCTTCTCGCCCAGCCCGCCTTTGCCGATGACACCGCGCACGCCAAATTGGTGGATGATGTCGCCCTGATACGGCTCTTCGCGGATGCTCGTCGTCGGCCCCGCTGCCGTGCATTTCCACGAACCATCGTCCTGCTTCATCATCACCGGCCCGCAGTGATAGATGACGCCGCCGCGCAAATCCACGCCCGGCGGCAGCGCGCCGCCTTCGTGCAAATATTTGTGCACCGCATCGCGTCCGGTGAACACGATGCCGCTGATCGTGACCGCGTCGCCGACCTTCAGCGCGCGGATCTGCTCTTCGGTGATGGGCGTGTGCAGCGCGGTCATTTCAATAAAGCCATTTCTCGATCTGCCCCGCCGCGCCGAGGTTCACGCCCTGCCGCCGATACGCCCAGCACATGTAGCTGACGCTGACGAAGAAGGACGCCGGCAGCCGGTTCGCCGCGCAGATTTTGACACCCAGCAACGTCGCCTTGCCACCAAAGCCCATCGGGCCGATGCCCAGTTCGTTGGCCGTCTTCAACACGTCCTGTTCCAGCGCGTCCAGCTCCGCGTTGGCGTTGCGATCCTCGAGCGTGCGCAGAAATTGTTGCTTGGAAAATTCGTAGCCCGTGGCGCGATCGCCACCGATGCAGACGCCGAGAATCCCCGGCCCGCAGCCTTTGCCCTGCGCCTGCAACACCGCGTCGAGAATCACGCGGCGGCATCCATCCAGATCGCGATTGGCGGAAAGCTTCTCCGCCGGCAACGAATATTGCGCGCCGACATTTTCGCAGCCGCCGCCCTTGAGCATCAATCGCACGCTCACCTCCGGCGCGCGGTGCTGATGAAAATGCACCGTGGGCGCGCCCGGCCCGACATTGGTGCCGTCGTTTTTTCCGGTGAGCGAGTCCACCGAATTCTGCCGCAGAAAACCCTTCTTCGTCGCGGCCGTCACCGCCGCGCGCGCCGTCGCCTCGAAGTCCAACTGATCGAACCCCGCGGGGCAATCCACGTAAAAAATGATGCTGCCGGTGTCCTGGCAAATCGGCTGCGACTTGCGTTTGGCCAGCTCGATATTCTGCTCGATGATCTTGAGCGCGCCCTCGGCGATCGTCCCTTTTTTCTCCGCCTCCAACGAAGCGATGAGCGCGCGGTTCACATCATCGGGGATTTCCACCGACGTGCGCCGGATCAATTCAATCAATGTCTCCGCCAGTTTCTCCATAGTGCCGCGCAAACGCTACGGCTCGTGCAGAGTGGTGTCAATGCGCGGCACTTTGGTCTTTGCCGCCGCCGCATCGGCCTTTACTTTGCCCGCGCCATGAGCACCGCCGCCCCTTTGCCCACGTATCCCGACACGCCGCGCCGCACCACGCTGGGCGTGCCGCTGCCGGTGGTCGTCCCCAAGTGGCCGTTCTTGATTTGCGACGCGCTGCTCATCGCGTTGGCGGTCTGGATTGGTTTGCAGATAAAAGCCCCGCTGCAATTCTGGGAGGCCGCGTGCATCCTCGTCGCCACACTCTGCGGCGCGGCTTTTGCCATCGCGCCCTTCTACATGGAATATCGCGCCGAGGCGCGCATGGTGGAGATTGCGCAGCTCACCACCGTCGCCCGCGAGATTGATCAGATGTCGGCCGTCGCCGCGCAGATCACCGCTGCGACTTCTCATTGGAGCAACGCGCAAACCGCCGCGCAGGACACCGCCACCGCCGCCCAGTCCATCGCCGACCAGATCGCTGCGGAATCCAAGTCGTTCCAGGAATTCATGAGCGCCGCCAACAGCGCCAAGCTGCAGGCGCTCGCGTTGGAGACCGACAAGCTGCGGCGCGCGGAGGAAGCTTGGGTGCACGCGCTGGTCTCGGAGTTGGACTTGGTGTATCGGCTGCGCGTCTCTGCCGTGCTCGCGGGCAAAAATCCGTTCCTGCAAATCACCGCCGACTTTCAGGCGCAGTGCCGCGACGTCGCGCGCCGCGTGGGGCTGGTGCCATTCGAGGCGGATGCGGGTGAGGCTTTCGATGCCGCACTGCATCAATTGTCCGATGGCACCAGTGCTGCAGCAACTGCGCGCATCACCGAGACGCAACTGCCGGGCGTCCGCCTGCAAGGCCGGCTCGTGCGCAAGGCGTTGGTCGCCGTCGCACCGTCGGCGTAGCTCAGTGCTCTGCTGCGGCGGCTTCGCCGCCGGCACGATGTCCGTGCGTGCACACGCCGCGTTTGCTCTGCGCGATGAAATCGAGCAGCCGCAATCCCGTCGAAGCCACCCCGCCCGCGCGCGCTTCAGTCACCGCTTCCCGCACATTTTTCCCGGAAAGAAAAAGCTGCCGGTAGAGCCACTGCAATTCCCGCCGCTGCTCCGGCGTGAAGCCTGCACGCCGCAGCCCCACGGTGTTTAAGCCACAAAGGGTGTTGAGTCCGCTGGCGACGCAAAAAGGCGGCAGATCTTTTGTCATGACCGCGCCGCCTTGCATCAACGCAAGTGTGCCGATGCGGCAGAACTGGTGCACCATTGCGTTCCCAGAGATGAGCGCGCGGTCGGCCACCGTCACGTGCCCGCCTAAAAGCGCGCCGTTGACGAGCACGTTGTGGTCGCCCACCACGGCGTTGTGCCCCACGTGGCTGTGCGCCATGAACAGGTTGTGCGAGCCGATGACCGTGTCCTCTTCCATCGAATTGGATCGGTGCACGGTGACGTGCTCGCGGAACACGTTGTCGTCGCCGATGCGCAACCTCGTGGGCGCGCCGGTGTATTTCAAATCCTGCGGTGCGTCGCCAATCACACAGCCGGCGTGGAAACGGTTGTGTGTGCCCGCCGTTGTCTGTCCGGTGATGTGGACATGCGGGCCAATCACACACGCTGCGCCCAGCACGACGTCCGCGCCGATGACCGCGTACGGCCCGATGTCGGCGGAAGGATGAACCTCGGCCTTGGGATCAATGATGGCGGTGGGATGAATCACGGGGCACATCGCGCGCACGCGTGGCCACAGGTTGGCGGCACGGCCCGTGTGCTTTCAACCGAAAAAATGTCCCTGCTCGCGCAGCGAGACGTAATCGGTCGTCTGCCCCGCCGCCGCGCGTCCGAGGATGACGTGATCCAGCACGTCAATTTTGAGCAGTTGCCCCGCGCGGATGAGGTCGCGCGTGATGCGGATGTCCGCCTCGCTGGGCGTGGGGTCGCCGCTGGGATGGTTGTGAACCAGAATGATGGCGCCGGCATTGGCAGCGATGGCGGCGCGGAACACTTCGCGCGGATGCACCAGCGTGGCATCGAGCGTGCCTTGCGACACCACCTCCACGCGGATCAGCCGACGGCGCGTGTTGAGCAGGATCACTTGGAAACGTTCCACGCCGTCGAGCCGGCATTCTTCGCGCAGCAAATCGGCCACGCGCGCGGGCGTGTCGAGCAGCGGCGCTTCGGTGCGCAATTCGCCCACCATGCGGCGCGCCAGCGTGAACGCCGCCTGCAACGTCACCGCCTTGTCGCGGCCAATGCCCTTGATCTGGCAGAGTTCATCGAGCGACGCCGCGGCCAGCCGGTGCAGCGTGCCAAACCGTTGGAGCAACTGAGCAGCGACCGCGAGTGCGGAGTGCCCTTTCAATCCGGTGCGCAGCAGGATGGCGAGAAGCTCCGCGTGACTCAAGGCGTCTGCGCCCAGGCGGGCCAGCCGTTCGCGCGGGCGCTCGTCATCGGGCAGATCGCGGATGCGCGAGCCGTGGGATTCGTGGGTCACTGCGGCATGGTGCGCGGCACGCCGGTGGCGGCAAGTGTTAAATGCGGCGGTGCCGTTTCTTGCTCGCCGCGCCGGTCGGGCCTTCGGGCACAACGAAGGCTTCAAACTCCGCGCGGTGGTGCCCGGGGATGCGCGCCTTCAGCCGCACGTTCTGCCCGGCGTAATCCTCCTCCACCACCTCGCCCACGCTGCGCAGTCGCGCCAGCACGCGGCCGTTGCTCTGCGGGATTTCCAGATCCATGAAACTGCGCACGGGGCGCAACATCGTGCCCAGCTCGGCCATCAACGCCTCCAGCCCCGCGCCGGTCCGCGCAGAGATGGCCACGCTTGGCCCCTGCCCGTTGAGTCCCGGCGGGGCGGCGCTCGGCTCGGGCAGGCGGTCCATCTTATTAAACACCATCAGCGTGGGTTTATCCTGCGCGCCGATCTCGGCGAGGACGCTCAAGACGGCTTCAATCTGCTCGGCGGCTTTGCCGTTGGAGGCGTCCACGACGTGCAACAGCAGGTCCGCCTCGACGACTTCCTCCAGCGTGGCCTTGAACGATTCCACGAGTTGGTGCGGCAGTTTGCGGATGAATCCCACGGTGTCGCTAAGCAGCACGTTCTGGTTGGAAGGCATGCGCAGGCGGCGCGTGGTGGGATCGAGCGTGGCGAAAAGTTTGTCCTCCGCGTGCACGCTGGCGCCAGTGAGTGCGTTGAGCAAGGTGGACTTGCCCGAGTTGGTGTACCCGACGATGGAGACCAGCGGCCATTGGTTGCGCTTGCGGCCCGTGCGTTGGGTGGAGCGATGGCGGCGCACCTCTTCCAGCTCGCGCCGCAACCGCGCGATGCGTTCCATCACGCGGCGGCGATCCACCTCCAACTGCGTCTCGCCATCGCCGCGCATGCCGATGCCGCCTTTTTGCCGCGACAAATGCGACCAGAATCCCGTGAGCCGCGGCAGGATGTGCTGCAGTTGCGCCAGCTCGATCTGCAGCTTGCCTTCGCGCGAGCGGGCGCGTTGCGAAAAGATGTCGAGGATGAGCGCGGTGCGATCGAGCACTTTGCAGTCAAACACCTTTTCCAGGTTGCGCGCCTGCGCGGGCGACAGTTCGTCGTCGAAGATCACCGTGTCGGCCTCCGCCTCCTTGCTGCGCAGGGCAAATTCCACGGCCTTGCCCGAACCGATGAACGTGGCGGCGCAGGGGCGGGCCAGTTTTTGGATGCCGTCGCCGATCACCTCCGCGCCGGCCGAGATGGCCAGCTCCGCGAGTTCGTCGAGGGATTCGCGCACCGGCACCGTGGCGCGCCGATGAAATTCTGCGCCGATGAGAAAGGCTCTCTCGCTGGGCTTGTGTTCTTTCGCGTGGGCCTTCACTCCAAGAGATCAACGATGCGCTGAGCCGCCGCCTCGGGCACCTCGCTGGGGGACAGCGACAGCCACGGTGTGGGCTGATGTTTTCGGAACCATGTCATCTGTCGCCGGGCTAACTGCCACGTTCGGAGCTTAATCACGGCGAGGGTCGCGGGCAAGTCCAGTTCTCCGGCCAGATGTTGCATCACTTGCCGATAGCCGATGGCCTGCGCGGCGGTGCGGTTGTGCTGGAGCTGGGGCAGCAGGGCGCGCGTTTCCGCAACAAGCCCTGCGGCAAACATGGCGTCCACGCGCGTGTGGATGCGCGCGCGCAAATCTTCTGGCTCGCGCACGAGGACGAAGAAGTTTTTGCGCGGTTCCATTTTCCATTCCGCACGCTGGCTGCTGAAGGGCTGGCGTGTGAGACGCAACACTTCCACGGCGCGCGCGATGCGCCGGCGGTTTTGGCGATCCATCCGCTCGTACGTTTCCGGGTCGCCCAACCGCAGCTCTTCCAGAAGCGCGGGCGTTTCTTCCGCTGCAATCTGGGCGCGCAGGGCGAGGTCGGCACCCGGTGCGGTGCCCAAGCCCGAGAGTAGCGCGCTGAAATAAAACCCGGTGCCGCCGCAGTAGATGGGGACGCGCCCGCGCGCGCGAATGGCCGCTTCTGCAATCTGGGCGCGCTGCACAAACGCGGCGGCGTCAAAGGGCGCGTCCGGCTCCACGCAGTCAATGAGGTGATGGGCAACGGCGGCGCGTTCGAGTGCGCTGGGTTTGGCGGTGCCGATGTCCAGTCCGCGATACACCTGCATGGAATCCACGGCGATGATCTCGCCGTCGACTCGCCGGGCCATCGCGAGGGCGACGGCGCTTTTGCCCACCGCAGTCGGGCCGGCGATGAAGAGGGGCGGGGTCACGCGCCGGCCGGTGGCTCTTTGATTTCTTTCTCGGCGTCCGGATCCGGAGCAGTCCACGCGATGAAGAAAAGCAGCGCGACACCGATGCAGATGGCGCTGTCGGCGATGTTAAAAGAAGGCCAGCTCAATGGCCCGCCTTCGCGGCGGTTGATGTACACGTGGATGAAATCCACCACGCTGCCGCGCGCGATGCGGTCCACGAAATTTCCCAGGATGCCGCCGATGAGCAAGCCCAGCGCAAGTTTGCCGGTGGCCAGACTGTTGTCGATGCTCCGGCGATAATAGATCAATCCCAGCAGCGCCAGCAGCGAGATGACGGCGAGCAGGAGGTTTTGTCCCTTCAACATGCTGAAGGCCGCGCCGTCGTTGGTGAGGTGGACGAGATTGAAAAACCCGTTGATGACGACGAAATCGTCGTGCGAGTTGGGGGTGGGAAATTGGCGGACGATCCACAGCTTGGTCAGTTGATCGCTCACCAAAATGAGAAGCGCGCCCAGCCAGATGGCGCGTTCGCTGATGGCGGGGCTGTCGGAAACTACAGCGGTGCCGGGCGTGGTGGCCGGTGTTGTCGTCTGAATGGACTCCGGTGCGTCTGCCACGGCGCTACGTCCTCATGGGCATCAGGACGTACAAGAAGGGCGTGGTGGTCTTGAGCACGCCCGGGCTGAGGCCATCGGTGATTTCCAGATAGACCTCGCCAGCGTCCAGGATTTTCAGCGGATCCAGCACATAGGTGGGATTGAAAGCGATGTCGATGTCCGGGCCTTTGTAGTTGATGGCGATGCTCTCGCGCCCCTCGCCGACATCGGGGCTGTTGACGGTGATGGCCAGGTTGTTTTTGGTGAAGCTGAACTTCACGGAGTTGGCCTTGTCGCTGGTGACTTGCTCGGCGCGGCGCAGCGCGTGCAGCAATTCTTCGCGCCCCAGCGCGATGCGTTCCTTGGACTCTTTGGGAATGACCTGCCGGTAGTTGGGATAATTGCCCTCGATGAGCTTGCTGAAAATCTTGATTGGTTGCGTGCCCTCGTTGGTCAGCGTGATCTCTACCTGCGTCTCGCTGATGCGAAAGCCCGCCTGCCCACTGTTGCCCAGCAGCCGCGACAGTTCGCCCACGCACTTGGCGGGCATGATGAACTCAGCCTTCTCGGTGCCGCCGCCTTCGATCTCTTCCTCCGTCATCGCCAGTCGCCGCCCGTCGGTCGCCACCAGCACGAGTTTGTCGCCTTGGATGCTGGTGAAAATCCCGTTCAACGTCGGCCGCGATTCATCCTGCGAAACGGCGTACTCGGTCTTGCGCAGCATTTCCTTGAGCTTCGCCTGCGGGATGACCACCTGCTTCTCTTCCTTGAACTTCGGATGCGCCGGATATTCGTCGGCGGCAATGCCGTTCAATTTGTAAACCGCCCCACCGGCCTGCACCGTGCAGACTTCTTTGTCGCTGACGCTGATCTCTATCTCCGAGTGGTCAATCTCTCGCACCAACCCAAAGAGCCGCCGCGCCGGCAACGTGGTGGCGCCCACCTTGCCCACCTGCGCCTCCAACCGCACGACCATGCTCACCTCCAGATCGGTGGCGCGCAGTTCCACATGCTTTTCCTCGGCCAACAAAAGGACGTTGGCCAGCACCGGCAGTGTGGTGCGCGTCCCGACAACAGTTTGCACCATTTGCAGTGCCTGACAGAATGCTTCTTTGGAGACAGATATTTTCACAGTTTCCTACTAGATGAACCAGAATGGAATTATATCACTATTAATAAGGGCTGTGGATAGAGCAAACAACTTGGAGCGTCAAGGTATCTGCTCGCAAAACCATGCCAAATTGTCCACACCCCGTGAACCAATAAACTAAGAGCAACCCAAGGGGTTCTCGGCCAAGTCGGGTTTGTTGGCTCCATCCCAAACCCATTCACAGAGAACCCCCATCCTTATTGGCAAGCTGTGTGCGCGCGATAATGGCCGGCAGCACTTTGTGGACAGCCCCCATATCTTCCGCCGAAGTTTCGCGGCCCAGAGAGAAACGGACCAGCGCGTTGGACTCCGCCGCGCCTGCGCCCAACGCCAAGAGAACATGCGAGGGCGTGATGGACCCCGACGCACACGCCGAACCGCTGCTCGCGCAGATGCCTTCCAAGTCCAGCCCAGCCAAGAGCGCGATGCTGTCCGCGCCCGCCACGGAGAAGGCCACCGTGTTGGGCAGCCGCGCCGTGCGATGCCCGCGAAAGGTCACCCCCGGCAACGCGTCCACCAGTTCAATCAGCGGCGCGGCCAGCGCAGATAAATCTGACGCATCAAAAACTGGTCGGCGCACGAACATCTCCACCGCCGTGGCGAGGCCAAGAATCGCCGGCAGATTTTCTGTCCCCGCCCGCCGCTCGTACTCATGGGCGCCGCCGTGCAGGATGGGATCCAACTGGAGCGGCGAACGGACGTACAATCCGCCCGCGCCTTTCGGGCCGTGAAATTTGTGGGCGCAAAACGAGACCAAGTCCGCCCGGAACGCGTGCACGTCCGCAAAAGGCAGCTTGCCCAGCCAATGCGCCGCGTCCGTGTGGAAGACCACCCCCTTGCTGGCGCACAGTTCGCCGATGGCTGCCACCGGCTGCACCGTGCCCACCTCGTTGTTGGCCGCCATGACACTCACTAAAACCGTGTCCGGCCGCAGCGCCGCTGCCACCGAGTCCACCGCCACAAGACCGGCCGAATCCACCGGGAGCAGGGTGAGGGCGAAACCCTCCTTTTTCACAAGATATTCACAGGCGTGCAGGACGGCGTGATGTTCGACCTGCGAGGTGATGAGATGCCGCCCTTTATCGCGCAGCGCGCGGGCGGTGCCGAGGATGGCGAGGCTGACACTTTCCGTCGCGCCACTGGTGAAAAGCATCTCGCTGGGCTTGCAACCGAAGACGTCTGCGACGGACTCCCGCGCCGCATCCAACAACCGCCGCGCCTGCTGCCCCACGTGATGCACGCTGGAGGGATTTCCGTACACCGCACCCAACGCCGGCAACATCGCCTCGCGCACCGCCGGATCCAGCGGCGTCGTGGCGTTGTAATCCAAATAAACCGTGCGCACCCCGAAGCACTACCGCATACTACGCGCCGATGCCAGACTGGCTTGCAGCCATCTTATTAGGGGTCATCGAAGGCATCACCGAATTCCTGCCCGTTTCCTCCACCGGCCACCTGTTGCTGGCGCAACACTGGCTGCCGCCAAAAACAGACACCTTTAACGTCATCATTCAGGTCGGCGCGATGCTGGCGGTGCTGGCCGTTTTCTGGCGGCGCATCGGCGAGATGGTGAGCAAGCGACACGAACCCGCGCAGCGCGACTACCTTCAAAAGCTCGCAATCGCCTTTGTTATCACCAGTATTGGAGGACTGGCCATGGAACGCGCCGGCTGGAAACTGCCCACCAATCTGGCGCCGGTGGCGTGGGCCACCTTGATTGGCGGCATCGTGATTTTGCTCGTAGAATCCCGCCAGCGCACCGCAGCGCAATCGGAATTGAAGGCCGCTGCCGCAAGCATTTCATGGCAACTGGCCATCGCGGCTGGTGCGGCGCAGATTTTGGCTGCGGCGCTGCCGGGAACCTCCCGCTCGGGCGCGGTGATTGTCATCCTGTTGCTGTGCGGCATCGCGCGCCCAGCGGCGGTGGAGTTCTCATTCCTGCTGGGCCTGCCCACCATCATGGCCGCTGGCGGCTACAAATTACTGAAAGCACTGCGCGGCCCCGGACTGGAAGAACCCGTGGCGATATTGCTGCTCGGCACCGCGACGGCCGCCGTGATGGCCTTCGTGGCGGCGCGCTGGCTGCTCGGTTACGTGCAACAAAACGATCTGCGGCCCTTTGGTTGGTATCGCATCGCTTTGGGGCTGGGACTGCTCGCCATGCTGGCACGCAACCCATCAGCAACCGGTTGAAAAGCCGGTAACAGAAACCGCCCCAAAACAGGCAAAGAACCCAAATCCGCCAGAATTATTCACAGGCCCCAAAACCAGCCCGTTTATGACCATCAATAACCCAACCCACTGCGCCATTTTGGCAG
>SIAW01000052.1 GCA_009695465.1 Pedosphaera sp. | reverse complement strand
AACACGGCTCGCCCCAGACACATTGTGATTGTCTTGGTCCGAGCCTTGCATAACATTCGCCCCCGACACGCCGTACTAGAATTGAAATTAACATGACCAATCCATCCGCCACGTCAGCACCGCGCGAAGCGCGACTTGAGGAAAGCGATATGCAAGCCGTGCAGAAGCTCAAAGCTGCGCACGCCACCATCCGCTCCGAGCTTTCCAAGGTCATCATTGGCCAGCACGACGTGGTGGAGCAGGCGCTCATCGCCATCTTCACCCGCAGCCACGCGCTGCTGGTGGGCGTGCCGGGATTGGCCAAGACGCTCCTGGTCTCCACGCTGGCCGAGACGTTGCACCTGAATTTCAAGCGCATCCAGTTCACGCCCGACTTGATGCCCACCGATATCACCGGCACCGAGGTGATTTATCAGGACCCCGCCACCAACGAGCGCCAGTTCAAGTTCCTCAAGGGGCCGATCTTCGCCAACGTCATTCTCGCGGACGAAATCAACCGCACGCCGCCCAAGACGCAGGCCGCCATGCTCGAGGCGATGCAGGAGCGCAAGGTTTCCGTCGGCGGCATTGACCACTTGTTGCCCGAGCCGTTCTTCGTGTTGGCCACGCAAAACCCCATCGAGCAGGAAGGCACGTACCCGTTGCCCGAGGCGCAGTTGGACCGTTTCATGTTCATGATCAAAGTGGATTATCCCAGCGCCGACGAAGAGTTGGCCATCATGAAAATGGCGAGCGGCGCCAAGCCCGGCAAACCCGAGGCCAGCCTCAACGCCGAGGACATCCTGCAACTGCAACAGACCGTGCGTCGCATGCCCGTGGCTGATCACGTCTTTGAATACGCCCGCAAGCTCGTGCGCTCCACGCGCGTGAAGACCGCCGAGGCGTTGCCCGTGTGCAAAGAGATGCTCACGTGGGGCGCAGGCCCGCGCGGCGGGATCAACCTCATCATGGCCGCCAAGGCCAAGGCGCTGCTCAACGGACAAGTGTATGTGAGCTGCGACGACGTGGCCGCCGTGGCGCACCCGGTGTTGCGTCACCGCATCATCCCCAACTTCTCCGCGCAGAGCGAAGGCATCACCGCCGACGACGTCATCGACAAAATCCTCGAGGCCGTGCCGAAGAACGAGCGGTTGGGCTAAACCTCGCCGCCTGCTTCGTCTCCACCGGCCACCATGGATAAACAGCATATTGCCGAACTGCTCGACCCCGCCGCGATTTCCCGCGCGGAGGCGCTGGGCTTTCATGCGCGTTACGTGGTGGAAGGCTACATGGCCGGCGAACACAAATCGCCGTACCGCGGTTTCGCCATCGAGTTTGCGCAGCACCGCGAGTACGCCCCGGGCGATGACACGCGGCATCTGGACTGGAAGGTGCTCGCCCGCACCGACCGTTATTTCATCAAGCA
Source organism: Pedosphaera sp. (assembly GCA_009695465.1). Classification (GTDB taxonomy): domain Bacteria; phylum Verrucomicrobiota; class Verrucomicrobiia; order Limisphaerales; family UBA1100; genus SYLI01. Next base: position 17,960 of record SIAW01000052.1, on the reverse strand, counting down.
ATACGAGCAGGAGACCAACTACGTCGCGCACATCCTGCTCGATGGCAGCGAGTCCATGCAGTACGGCTCGGGCAAACTGACCAAGCTGCAATACGCCAAGATGATGGCCGCGTGCCTGAGCTACCTCATCCTGCACCAGCGCGATGCGGTGGCACTGGGCATCTTCGATGAGCAGATGCGCGACTTCGCCCCGCGCAGCAACAGCAAGGGCACCATCCACAGCATCATGAGCCGCTTGGCCGCCTATCAAGGCGCGCACCGCACCGACATCGCCAAGACGCTGCACGATCTGGCGCTGCAACTGCGGCGCAAAGGCATCGTCATCATCATCAGCGATTTTTTTGACGAGGAAGAAAAAATCCTCGAAGGCATCCGTCACCTGCGCTTCGGCGGGCACGAAGTCATCGTGCTGCACACGCTCGACGTGGAAGAGCTGGAGTTTCCATTCCAAGGACTGGTGGAATTCCAAGGGCTGGAGAATCTCCCGAAAGTCCTCACGCGTCCGCGCGAGATTCGCGAGACCTACAAAAAGGTCTTCGGCGAATTCTGCACCAAGTTGCGGCGCGGCTGCGAGCGCAACCACGTCCACTACGTGCAAGTCAACACCGGCCAACCGCTGGCGCAGGTGTTGAGCAGCTACCTCACTTTCCGGTTGCGCACCGCCAAGAGCAAATACTGAGATGCAATTTCTCAATCCATTGCTCCTGTTCGGACTCGCGGCGGTGTCGGTGCCCATCATCATTCACCTCATCAACCGGCGCAAATTCCGCAAGGTGATCTGGGCCGCTATGCGGTTTGTGCAGTTGAGCATCGACCAGAATCAGCGGCGCATGCAGTTGGAGGATTTGATCCTGCTGCTGCTGCGTTGCGCGCTGCTGGCACTGCTGGCAATGGCATTGGCGCGTCCGGCGCTGACCTCCAACTCCACATCCAAGGTTGGCGAGGCGGGGGTGACCGGCGTTGTCGTGCTGGACAATTCCTACAGCATGGGCTTGCAGGACGGCGACAAGACGCGCTTTGACCACGCGAAGGACGCCGCGCAGCAGGTGCTGCAATCGCTGCCCAAAGGTTCCGCCATCGCCGTGTATCTGGCGTCAGACGTCGTGCGTCCGCTGATCGAAGAGCCGGTGTTTGACACCGAGATGGTGAAGCAAACACTGGCGCAGGCGCCGCTCTCCGACCGTGCCACCGCAATTTTCCCCGCCGTGCGGCAGGCTGTGCAGTCCATGCAAGGCCGCTCGCAACTGCGCAAAGAGGTGTACGTCATCACCGACAATCCTGCGGTGGGCTGGGAACAGAGCGAGGCGCTCAAGACCTTTTTGGGCGAGAACGAGGGCCGCGTCAAAACCCACTTCATCATTGTGGGCGGCGATCCGTCGGTGAACTTGGCTGTCACCGGACTGGAGCCAGTCGAAGGCATCGTGCCGCGCGGCCGTCGTGTGCGCTTCAACGTGCGCATCACCAACTTCTCCAAACAGGATTACAAGAACGCCCAAGTGCGACTGTCGGCCGGCGCCACTCAGAGCGCGCGTGACGAGTTGACCATCCCGATCCTGCGGCCCGGAGAAGAAAAGGCCGTGCAGCTTTTCGCCAGCTTCACAGAATCGGGGCCGCAGTCCGTGACCGCGCGGGTCGTGCAGGGCGAACACGGCGACCGCCTGCCCGCCGACGATCTGCGCACACTCGTCGTCAATGTCATCGAGGAAGTGCGCGTGCTGCTCGTCAACGGCGAGCCGGGCGAAGAGCCGTGGCAGGACGAGACGTTCTTCCTGCAACACTCCCTGCGTCCGGTGGCCACCAACCAGCTTTTCTACGTGAAGACCGACGAGGTGCGCGCCAGCCGCTTGGACTTGGTGAATCTGGACACCTACAACGCCGTGGCGCTGGCCAACATTGCGACGTTGCCGCCGCTCTTCGAGCAGACGCTGACCAACTTCATTGCGCGCGGCGGCGGGATGCTGCTGTTCCCCGGCAAGAACACCGACACCAAATATCACAACGATGCCCTGCACGCGCGCTTGGGCTTGCTGCCCGCGCGACTCGCGCCTGCCGTGGGTGACGCCAGTCAGGACGAGGTGTTTGTCACCTTGCAATCCTCCAATTACGAACACGAGGTCGTCCGCATCTGGAACGATCTGGGCGGCGCATTGCTGGCCGGTGAACGCACCTACCGACGCACCCCACTGCATCTGCCGCGCATCGTGGCAACGTTGGATCTGGAGAAGACCGCCGACGGTGCCGCCAAAGTGCGCGGTGAGACCGCGCCTTTCACCGGCTGGGCCGTCAACAAAGACGCCACCGACGAGACCGCCCGCGAGGTGCGTTATATCAACGGCCGCGCGGAAGCGGACGGAGCCGGCCGTGCAGGCGTGCGCGTAGGCATGCCGCGGGTCGTCTTGCGATACGGCGAAGGACTGCATCAGGTGGCTCCGGAAGATTCTCTGGCGACACTCGCGCAGTTGTATCAGGTGAGCGAAGCCGCCTTGCGCGAAGCCAATCCCGGCATTGACTGGGCCAAGCTCAATCCCAAACAACGCCTGCGCCTGCCGCTGGGACAACCCGCCGTGGTGGAAAGCGCGTGGGGGCTGGGCCGCGTGTATCAATTCAGCAGCACGGCCGATGTGGATTGGTGCAGTCTGCCGGCCAGTCCGCAGTCGGTGCCGCTCCTGCAACGAATGCTCGGCTCGATGCTGCGCGATCAAGGCCGCGAACTCAATGTGGCGGTCGGCGCCCCGTTGAATCAGCAGATGTCGCGCTTGGCTGCAGCCGGATTGCTGGCCAAGGTCGAACCGCCGCAGAGCGCGCCCGCGCAGGCGGAGGACGGCACACTGGAACGCGTCGGTGGGATCGCCGCTTTCCGTTACGACAAGACCGATCGCGCGGGTGTTTATCAAGTGCGCTTCGAATATCAGAAGGGTTCCGCCGTGGAAGGGCAACCCCCGGCGCCGCTGCGCTTCGCCGCGCAGGCCGACACGCGCGAATCGGATCTCTCGCCCATGACCGCTCAGACGCGGCAGGGCATCGCCGCGCACGCCACGGTGCATGACTGGCCCAAGTCTGCGCTGGCGGACGATTTGCGCCGCGACCGCGTGGGCGCAGAGTTTTGGTTGCCGCTGGTGCTCGTGGCGCTGGTGCTGGCTGCGCTGGAGATTTATCTGGCCCAGCGATTCAGTCAGCCCAAGTGATTGGCGATCGATGAAAGAGTGGCTCTACAACATGTTCGGTGATGCGCAACCCGGCGCCGAGGTGGCCGGCGTGTCGTTCTCCGTGCAGGGCGGATTCCCGGTGGGCTGGCTCGTGGTGCTGGCACTGGCGGCGCTGGCGGTGACGCTCTACTCCTATCGCTGGGCGCCCGCAGAGATGTCGGCGGTGAGGCGCGCGTTGCTGGCGGGATTGCGGCTGGCGTTCTTCGGATTGCTGCTGCTGCTGCTGGCGCAGCCGGTGGTGCGCTTTGAATTAAAACACCAGAAGCGCGGGCTGCTGGCCGTGATGACCGATGTCAGCGAAAGCATGTCGCTGGCCGAGCCGCGCATCGACACCAACGACATCAAGCGCGTCGCCATCGTTCATGGCGCGATGAGCGCGAGCGAAGGGCTGGGCGGCTCCCTGCCGCGCAGCCGCATGGCGGAGTTTGGCCGCGTGCCGCGTATGGAGTTGGTCAAGCAAGCGTTCTTAAACACCAACCTGAATCTGCTGCCGCGTCTGCGGGGCAAGTTTGATGTCCACGCTTATGCGTTTGGCAAGGGGTTGCAGGAAGTCGGCGACACCAACGCCACGGGTGACGACGCGTGGATTCGCGCGCTCAAGGCGCAAAGTCCCAGCACCGCACTGGGCGAAGGACTGAGCGAGACGTTGAACAAAAGCCAACTGCGCCTGCGCGGCAATGCAGCCGAGGCCAACGCATCAGGCGCGCTGGCGGGGATTTTTGTGGTGACTGACGGCGCGAACAACGCGGGGATGGATCCGGAAGAATTGATCGCCCGCCTCCAGCGCGAGCGCGTGCCGCTTTACATCTACGGCGTGGGCATCACGTCGCCGCGCGACATCATCCTGGCTGGCATGTCCGCGCCGGACGTGGTGTTCAAGGACGACGAGATCACCGTGCAGGCGCGCGTGCAAACGCAGGGTTTGCAGGGCGAACAGAGCGAGGTGGAGTTGTGGGTGCGCGAGGAAGGGGCGCCCGCGCGCAAGGTGGATTCGAAGCCCATCACCTTCGGCGCAGATGGCGAGCAGGCGGTCGCGTTGCACTATGCGCCCGAGATCGCGGGTGATTATCAACTGGAAGTGCGCGTGCCCGAGCGCGCCGATGAGACCGAAAAAGAGAACAACGCGATGAGCCAGCGCCTGCGCGTGGTCTCGCAGAAGATCAACGTGCTGCTGGTGGAACAGGCGCCGCGCTGGGAATACCGCTACCTCACCGCGCTGCTGATGCGCGACAAAAACATTGCCCTGCGCATTCTGCTGTTGGAAGGCGACAAGACCATCGCACGCGATGACAATGCCAACGCCGATTCGCCGTTCCTCAAAGAGATGCCCGACGCCGAAGGATTGCGCGCATACGACGTGGTGATTTTCGGCGATGTGGATCCCAACAAGCTCGGCCGCGCGGACGTGCAGGAGGACTTGAGCCGTTTTGTCGCCGACTTCGGCGGCAGCCTGTTGGTGATGGCTGGCAAACGCTTTTGCCCCGCGCTGTATCGCGGGCGGGAACTGGATCAGATGCTGCCGGTCATCATCGCCAACACGCCCGCAGCGCCGGCAGGCGCGGAGGATTACGGGCAGGCTGCCGTTCGTCTGCAGCGCACTGCGTTGGGCAAGGAAAGCCCGGAACTGCGCATGGCCGTGTCCGAAGAGGAGAACGAGAAAGTGTGGAACGAACTGCCGCCGCTTTACTGGGTGGCAAAAGTGGAACGCGCCAAACCTTCCGCGCAGGTGCTGCTGGTGGAGGCGGGGGACGAGAAGGGCGCGCGGCAAGATCAACGTCCGGTGCTGGCCATGCACCGGTTCGGCGCGGGCTTGGTGATGTACATGGGCACGGACAATTTCTGGCGCTGGCGCAAGACGGCCGGTGATAAACACCACACCGCACTGTGGCTGCAGCTCATCCAGCGGCTGGCCTTGCCGCGGTTGACGGACTTCACGCGCGACTACCAGCTCTCGGTCAATCGCAAGCTCTACAGCAGCGGCGATCGCGTGCGCGTCTCGGCGCGTCTCTTTGGCGAGACGGGCACGCAGGCGGGCACGTTGGCCATCCGTTATCAGCCGACGGGCGGCGAAGAAAACCGGATGGAACTGAAGCTCTCGCCCGATGACAACCGCACGTACGCGGGCGAATTCGTGGCGTCGGCGCCCGGGCAGTACCGGCTGTTCTTGGAAGATCACACCAACGGCGTGCGGCATTTTGCGGTGCGCGATCACAATCTGGAACGCACGCGCACGGCGATGAACGAGCCGTTGCTGCGCAGCTTGGCGACCAAGACGGGCGGCGCATTTTTCCGTGAGGAAGACTTGGCACAGTTGCCCGACCGCATCCCCGCGCTGATGCGCACGGTCACGCTGCGCAGCGAGCGCGAGCTGTGGTCGTCGCTGCCTTATTTTCTGCTGATGCTTTTGGTGGTGACGGCCGAGTGGATCATCCGCAAACTGTCCTACTTGAAATAGCCTGATCACATGAGCCAACCCGTCGTGACATCGAGCGCGCTGCTGCTGGACCGCATTAGTGCGGTGCGTTCGCGTTTCGTGGCGGTGGCCACGGCGTCGGGCGTGTCGCGGCTGGCCATCACGCTGGTACTCTTGCTGAGTGCGGGCATGGTGGTGGATTGGCTGGTGGAATTACCCAAGGCACTGCGCGGGCTGCTGCTCTTGGGCTATGTCGCGTTGACGGCGCGGCTCCTGTGGACGGGGGTGTTGAAACCACTGTTGCATCAGCCCGATGACGACACGGTGGCGTTGATGGTGGAGCGCGGCATGCCCGATTTCCGCAGCCGCCTCATCGTGAGCCTCCAACTCTCGCGTGCTGCGGCATTGCAACCGGGCCAGTCACCGGCATTGGTGCAGGAATTGTTGCAGCAGACCGAGACGATGGTGCGGCCGCGGCAACTGGGCGATGTGGTGTCGGCGGAACGGCTGGCCAACGTGGCGGCATTCGCGGTGTTGTTGCTGGTGAGCGGCGGGATGGTGCTCTGGCATTTCAGCGCGGCAAGTGTGCCGCTGCTCAAGCGCGTGGTGTTGCTCGATGTGCCCGTGCCGCGCCAGACACAAGTGACGTTGGTGCAGCCCAATTTGGTTATCGTGCGCGGCGAGGACGCCCTCATTCTGGCGCGGGTGACAGGGCGGCAGCCGGATTCCGGAAATTTGCTCATCACGTACGAGCAGGCCAGCGACGCGGTGCAGCGCGATTTGCGCAAGACGCCGGGCGACGCCAATGCCTCGCATGCGGAGTACGGATATTTGGAGGCCAACGTCCATCAATCTTTCAAGTACACCGTGCGCATCAATGACGGGCGCGCGCGCGGCAGCGTGACGGTCGTGCCGCGGCCGACGGTGGAGGCGGTGGCCTGTCGCGTGGTGTATCCGGATTACACGGGCGAAGCGCCGGAGATGCGCGACCTGCGCAACGCGCAATTGGGCAGCGTGCTGGCGGGCAGTCGGCTGGTGTTAGACATCAACGCCACCAAACCCATCGCGGAGGCGCAGTTGCGATTGCATTTGTTGGACGGCAACACGACGAGCGTGCCGGTGAAGACCATCGCCGGACAGCGACTGCGCGTGGAATTCAACGCCACGTTGGTTGAGCCGATGGTGGCGTCCTTCAGCATTTTCTTGAAGGACACCGACGGCAAAACTTCGCGCGACGAGACGCGGTACGCGATGCAAGTGCACGCCGATGCGCCGCCGGTGCTGACCATCGTGTCGCCGGTTGATGAAGATCAAGTGACGCGGCACGCGCGCCCCACCATCGGTTACACGGCGGAGGATCTGTACGGCATCTCGGAGTTGACGCTGCATTATCGCATTGAAAATCTCGTGGGCGAACCGCGCGAGGTGGCCGGGCAAATGAAGCTGGACCCGCGCAAGGTGCAGTTCGACTGGGATTTTGAGGCGCAGTTGGCGGATCTCAAGCGCGCCATCCTGTCGGTCGCCTCCATCAATCCGGTGGAGAACCCGCGCACCACCATCGCCTATTGGCTGGAGGCAAAGGACAACAACATCGTCACCGGCCCGGGCGTGGGCCGCAGCAACGAACGGCACTTTGAAATTGTCAGCGTGGAGGAAAAACTGGCTGCCCTGCGGCGCGATGCCGAGAAGGCCATCGAAGGCGTGGATAAGTCGCGCCTGACGCAGGAAGAATTGCGCCGGTTGCTAGAGCTTTACCTGAAACAAAAGACTGAACAAAAGCCGTAAGGTGGCGTCAAAAACAACAATTAGTCGGGCTTGATATCTGCGGCTGAAAAAGACAGAGTTTCAGCAGGTTGGACAAAAGCCTGAAGGTGAGTTTTTCCGGACATAATCAAAAAGGAGCCATGATGAAAAAAGCCGCTTCAATCCTGTGGATGCCAGCGTTACTGGCGATGATCCTCGCAATGACGCTGCCACTGGCGGCCGCGCCCGCTGCGCCGGGATTGCCGGACTTGGGCACGCGCCAAGAGACCCTCAAGGGCGACCTGCGCAAGACCGACGAGCGGTTGCTGCGATTGATTGCCGAGTTCGAGCGCAACCGTATCGTGCGCGAGGACGTGGGCGCCATCCGTGGCTTTCACACCATCCTCAGCGGGCTGAGCGAAAATGAAATCCGCCAGATCCTTTCCAGCCTGCAGACGATGGAGGCGCAGACCGACCCGACCAAGTCGCCCGCAGCGTTGAAGGCGATGGGCGCGCAGGGTGCGACGATCCGCAAGCTCGAGGCCATCACGCTGGAATGGAAACGCCGCAACGCACTGCTCAATCTCGCTGTGGCATTTCGCGATCTCTCCAAGGAACAGGACGAGAACATGCGCGCGACACGCGATCTGGCCGTCAACATCGGCGCGACGCGCCGCTTCGAGGAACTGGAGTTCGCGACCCAATCCCGCAGCCTGCGCCAGCGCAACGTGCAGGAAAAGGCGCAGCGTTATTCCGACATGATGCTCAACCACGTGGCGGCGCATCCTGATTTGAAGGGGCAGAAAAATGTCCAGCAAGCCCTCGAGTTGGCCACCGCTGGCGAGCAGCCGCTGACCGCTTTTTACGCCGTCACCGTGCGCGCGGCCAGCGTCGCTGCGGCAGCAGAAGCGACCATCCCCGTCGCAGAATATTTCCCGCACAGCGCCGGTGGCCTCGCTGAGGCGCGGGCGTTCATCCAACAAAACGCCGGCCTCGTCAAAGCCGGTGTGGCGTGGGAAGTCCACTCCTCGCGCGATGGCATCATCGCCGGCGAGACCGTTGCGCCCAAGACCGTGTTTGAAGGGTACGTCGGACAATCTCTCCTGGCGTTGGAGCAGCGCCGCTTCGACAGCGCCACGGGCCTGCAAGATCAATCCCGCCGGACGATGCTGGAAATCTCCCGCTTGCTCGATCCGCGCAATGAACGCCAGAAACTGGAGCAGGCATTGGCTGAATTGAACCGCGCCATCCAGCAGCAGAAGCAGACCAAGAAACAGACCGAAGAGGTCAAGGGCGTCAACACCGACACGCGCCCCATCGCGCGCGATCAGGCCGATGTGGTGTTAGACACCGAGACCATCCGCGAGGACATCAAGAACCTCGTGCCGCCGGCCGCTGAGAAGTTGCAGGGCGCCATTGATAACCAGCAGCAAGCCCGCCAATCGCTGCAGGAGACCGCCGTCGCGCCGGAGAATCGCAGCAAGACCGCCGTGCCTCAACAGGAACAGGCACTGGCCAAGATGGAGGCCGCCAAGAAATTCCTGCAGGATGAACTCAATCAACTCGCCGCGAACGAGGCCAAGCCCGAAGACAAAGGCCCAAAGAATCTGGAAGAGCTGAAGAAGAAAGTCGCCGAGCTTAAGAAGCAGGAAGAGCTGATCAAGAAAGAGAGCGCCAAGGCCGAAGCCAAACCCGAGCCTGCCGCACAGGAAAAGCAGGCCGCTGAAAAAGCGCAGCAAGCCGCTGAGAAAGCCGCCGAGGAAGCCAACAAGGCCGCCGAGAAAGCGCAGCAAGCCGCTGAAGATCCCGCCAAGACCAAAGAGGCCGCCAAGGAAGCCGCCGAAATGGCCGAGAAAATCGCCAAGGAATCTTTGCCCGAAGCCCAGAAACAAGCCGACGCCGCTAAGGCCGACGCTAAGCCCGAACTGCAGAAGGCGGCTGAGGCGTTAAAGCAGGCTGCTGAAAAAGCCAACAAGGCCGCCGCTAATCCTGACGCCGAAGCGGCGAAGAAGGAAGCTGCCGAGGCCGCGCAAGCATTGAAGGAAGCCGCCAAGGAATTGCAGGCTGCTGCCAAGAAGGCTGATCCCTCCAAAGAGGCCGGCCTCAAAGAGCAGGCGCCCAAGCAGGAGAACACCAAGGCCGGTACGCAGGACGCCCAGAAGGCCGCCGAGAAAATGGCGCCCGAAGCCGCTGAGTCACTCGCGCAAGCTGCGCAGCAGATGAAGAAAGCGCAGGACGCGTTGGAGCAGGGCAAGAATGCCCCCGACGCCCAGCAAGCCGCCATTGATGCGCTTGCCAAGGCTGAGCAACAGATTGACCAGCAGATTGCCGCCGCCGAGGCCGCGAAGCAGAACATGGCCGCACTGGCTGACCTGAGCAAGAAGCTCGGCGAACTCATCAACAAACAACAGGACTTGCAACTGGATACCGCCAAGGCCGCCGAGAAAGCCGCCGCCAATCCGCAGGCCGCCGCCAATCAACCTGACAAGGGCGATGCCCCCAAACAGGCCGAGCAGCAGGGCAAGTTGGGCGAACAGACCGCGCAGGCGCAAGTCGAAGCCGCCGCTGCCGCTGCTCCCGAGCAGGCGCAGAAGGCGATTGGTGATGCCGAGAAAAACATGGAGCAGGCACAGAAACAATTGCAGCAGGCCAAGCCGCAGGATGCCCGCAAGGAGCAGGGACAGGCCGTTCAGAATCTGCAACAGGCCAAGCAGGCCATTGATCAGAAGATCAACCAGCTCGCCCAACAGTTGGGGGAGGAGATGAACAATCAGGAGGCACTGGCGCAGGCGGCGGAGGCCATCGCGGAGGCGCAGAAGGAAGTAGATAAAGGCCAGCAACAGCTTGCACCGGCCAATGCGCTCGAGCAATTGCAGAAGCAGCAGGCGCAAATCGCCAAGGGACTCCAACAGCAGGCCAAAGCGCAGGACGCGCAACCGCAGGCTCCGGTGGCGCAGGCACAGGAAGCCGCGCAAAAGGCCGCGCAACAGTTGAACAAGGAAAATCTGGCGCAGGCCATCGGCGAAATGCAGAAGGCGCAGCAGGCCATTGCCGAGGCCCAGAAAGGGGAGCAACCCGGTCAAGAGCCGGGGCAGCAACCCGGGCAAGGCGAGCAGCCGCCGTCACTGGCGCAGTTGGGCAAGCAGCAGGCGCAGGCATTGGCACAGGCTCAGGCATTGCAAAACCAGCAGAATGCGGCGCAGGCGGCCGAGGCTTTGCAGAATGCGGCCGAGATGCTGCAGCCGTTGGGCAATCTGCCTCCGGGCCAATTGCCGAGCGACGCCGTGCAGGCGTTGCAACAGGCGCAGAGCGCGTTGACCGATGCGACGGCGCAGGCCGCAGCCAATCAAGCGGAGCCGGCGCAGGCCAGTGCGGCCGCTGCACAGCAGGCTTTGGCGCAGGCCGCAGCGGCGGTGCAATTGGCACAAGCGGGCGTGAAAGGCCAGCAGGGTCAACAACCGGGCCAGCAACCGGGGCAACAGCCCGGACAGGAGCCTGGCCAACAACCGGGACAGGGACAGCAGCCGGGCCAAGGTCAGCCCAATCAAAAGAGCAACGGCGAGCTGGGCAACTGGAGCCCCGGCGGTGGCAATCAAGGGCTGGACGCCATCCTGCGCAATCGCAGCCGGTTCATGGCGCTGCCGGAGCGGGAGCGCGCGCGCATCTTGCAGTCGTACATGGATCGTTATCCGGAGGAGTACGGCCCGATGATTCGGCAGTTCCTGCAGAATATTTCCGAGGGCGCCCGTCGCAAGTAGCACATCGGCGAAACAGCGAATTGCGTTGAAGGCATAGGGAGAGGTTTGTGATGGTGGCAACACGTTTCAAAATCATTCTGGCGGTATTGTTCTGTTCACTCACACCGAGTTGGGCAGCGACGGGCACAGGCCCGGCGCGCGTGGACAAGGTGAAGGTGGATCCGAAGTCCGAGCAGATCATCCAAGGCGCGCTCAAGTTTTTAGCCACGCAACAGCACGTGGACGGTTCGTGGGGCGTGGGCGACGAGGCGCGGGGCTTTCCCATCGCGATGACCGGCTACACGCTCATGGCTTACATGAGCGCGGGCAATCTGCCCGGCGAAGGGCCGCACGGCAAAGAGGTGTCGCGCGGCATGCAGTATTTGTTGGGCATCATCAACGAGACGACCGGCATCTACGGCGATCAGGCGCACGGCCAATACATGTACGGGCACGGCGTGGCGACGATCGCGATGGCGGAGTTGTACGGCCAGACGCGCGACGAGCGCATGCGCAAGAAATTGCAGGCGGTGGTGGAGCGCATCGTGGCCAGCCAGAACAATCAAGGCGGCTGGCGCTATCGCCCGGTGAAGATGGACGCGGACATCTCCGTGACGGTGCTGCAAGTGGTGGCACTGCGCGCGGCGAAAAATTCTGGGCTGGATGTGCCGCAGCGCACGATTGACGAGGCCGTGAAATATGTGAAGGCGTGCTATCACGCGGGCAGCGGCGGATTTTGTTATCAGCCCGGTTCCTCGCCCGGCTTCGCGCGCACGGCGGCGGCCATCTACTCGCTGCAAGTCTGCGGGCTTTACGATGACAAGTGGGTGAAGGACGGCTCGCGTTATCTCACGACCAATTTCAAGGACGGGCAGGAGTGGTTCGTGTACGGCAATTTTTACGCCGCACCCGCGCAGTACATGATCGGCGGCGAGACGTGGGAGAAATGGTACCCGATGGTGCGCGACATCCTGCACAAGCGCGTGCGCGCGGACAAGAATGGCATGTACCGCTGGGATCCCTCCGGACGCGATGGCGTGGGCACCGTGTTCACCACGGCGGTCTTCACGATGATGCTTTCGATGCCCTACCACTACATCCCGCTCTACCAGCGGTAATGTCGGCGCCATGAATTGGCCGACCTTCATCACTCTTACAGCCGTTGCAGTGCTCAGTGGGCCGATGTCGGCTGGGGCAGATTTCATCCGGCTGCGCGATCAGAAAACCCACGAAGGGGCCATCACGCTGCACGCCCCGCGCACCCTGCGCATGGCCGGACGCGGCGACATCGCGCTGGAACAGATCGCCCACGCGTGGCTCGCCCCGGATGCGCCCGTGGCCGCTGGCCTGCAGGATTTGCACTACCGCGAGTATCGCGGGCAATGGGCGGCGCTGCCGGACTTCGCCGCGCTGAAACCGCTTTCCTCCGCGCGCGCGCCGCAGAATCGCGTGGTGTTTCCCGCCGGCAGCCCCGATCAACTGGGGCTGGTGTTTGAAGGCAAACTCCTCGTGCCCGCGCGCGGCGTGCAAGTCTTCCAACTGGGATCGGCTGATGGTTCGCGCCTGTATCTGGATGGCAAGCTGGTGGTGGACAACGACGGACTGCACGGCCCGCGCATGCGGCAGGGGCAGGTGGAATTGGGCGCCGGCCCGCACGATTTCCAGTTGCATTATTTTAACCAGAACGCGCCGGCCTTTCTTGAACTGGAATGGAGCGGGCCTGACGTGCCCGCGACCAAACTCACTGGTGCTGCAGCCGAATTGCCCGTATCACCGGGCACGCTGCTGCAGATCAGCGATGGATTGGCCGTGCCCGCCGCCGGCGCGATGGCGTGGAACGGCTCGTTCATCCCGTTGCCGGTGGTGGCGATGGACGATTCGCGCGTGACGTTTCTGGGCACGCCCGCCGGCGTGGAGATGACCACCATCAACGCGGCCGTCCTGATTTTTTCTCCGCTCACACCAACACGCGCCCACGCCCTGCGTGCCGGTCGTCCGGGCGCGTTGTTGCGCAGCGGGGAATTTATCGAAGGAAAAATCCAGACCATCGCCGATGGACGCTTGGTGTTGCAATCGGTGGTGCTGGGTCGCCGCACGCTGGTGCTGGGCGCGGATGTTGTAGCCGTCGTGATGCAGCCGTTTGCCAAGCCCGCCGCACGCTACACCCTGCGCACGCGCGCCGGATTGGTGGCCGTGGCGCAGACCATCGAGTTCGACAATAACACCGTGGTGATCAACGAAGCGCCCTTCCGCCAACACCGCGTGCCGCGCGCGGACTTGCTGGAGATTCGGCACGGCCAACATCCCAATCTTTTGCAAGCGGCGTGGGAGCGATGGGATGAGGCAGGCGAGGTGGCCCGCAGGATTTGGGAAATCCGCGAGACCGCCATTGATCAGGCCGCCCAGACGCAGGCGCAGGCCGTCCAGCAACGCCTGCAATTGGAGTTGCGCTTCAGCGAAGCCACGCAGCGATTGGTCGCCTTGCAAAACAACGCGACGCAGCTTGGAGTTCAGGAACAGCAATTGATCAAAGTGGCCGAGCAGGCGCAGCAAGTCATGAAGGAGGCGTCGCAGATTTATACGCAGCGGACGCAAGAGACGGAAGCGGCACGAATCGCGATGGAGAAAGCCAAGCAACAGGACACCGCCGCCAAGCAGGCGTTGCAGTTGGCCGGCACCGCTCACACTGCTGCGCAGGCGCGCGAGACAGCGGAAAATAAAAAGGCAGATGATGCGTTGATCGCCCTCACTGCTGCTGGTGACAGATCGCTCAAAGAGATTGATGGCCGCCAGCAGCAGGCGCTCAAGGCCGCGGATGTCGCCGCGCAGACGTTCACGAAAACCACGCTGATCAAGATCGAGGCGCAGGCGGCCTTGACGGTCGCCGAGCAAAATCTCAGCGCGGCCAAAGTCGTGCTCGTCGCTGCCAACAAGGCTGGTGCCGATGCTGAGATCGCGTTGGCCACGGCAAAACAGAATCACGCAGCCGCGGTAGCTCCGTTGGCCCAAACCAAAGCCGCGCATGCCGCTGCGCAGACGATCACCGCCAATGCGCGAAAGGCGTTCGAGGATTTGTTTGCGGTCAAACTGAAGCCCGCCTTGGCGCGGCAGGAGAAGGCGTGGCAGGCGGTGGCCGCTGCGGCGAAGTCCAAGGACGCTGCAGAAAAAGAGTTGGTGGAGATCAACCAGCAAATGACCGCCGCCGGCAAACAGCATGTGATGCTGCAAACTTATACCACCGAGACCGAGGCCGCTGTGGCACCCGCAAAGACGAAGCTGGATCAGGCCAAGGCTGTCTTCGACCAGAGCACGCGCGATTTGCCCGGCAGAATCCAGCAGGCACAAGCAGCGCGCGATGCCATGTTCAACACCGTCACCACCCAGCAACAACCCGCCAGCGCTGCGTACACTGCGGCCACGAATGCCCTCGCGGCGGGCATCACGGCGCGGATGATTGCGGACAAGGAACTGGCCGATTTTCAGGTCGCGCTGGCACAGGCGATAGCGCGCGTGGGAGTGCTGGAGCTTGCGGCGCTGACAGCCGAGGCCGACGCCAAGCTCATCGAGGCCGATGCCAATCAAGGCAAGCCCGCCAAAGACAAGGCGCGTGCCGAAGCGACTGCCAAGCGCGAGGCGGCTGCGGCTGCAAAATCTGCGCGCGAGAAACTGGCCACGGTGCAGGTGCCTGCCGCCACACAAAAAGCGGCTGCCGCTGTCCAAGTTATTGTGCAGGCCGAGACGGTGGCGTTGGCTGCGAAGAAAAATCAGGACGCAACCAATCAGGTTGTCGCGGCGGCCACGGTTGCTTTTCAACAGATGGACAGAGTGCGCCTCGATGCCGCGCGACGGGAGCAACGGGCAGGATTGGTGCTGGCCGATGCGCAGGCTGATCTGGATTTCACCATCAAACTGGCTGGCGAAAAAAAGGTGTTGGCTGCGGCAGCCAAGGCCGCGCTCGACAAACTTCAAGTGGAACGCCAACAGCCCGCCAGTTTGCGGGTCGCGGCGCAGGTGCAGGAGTTGGCCAAGGCACAGGCCGAGCACATCGCCGCCACGGTTGCGCTGCCGCCCATCAATGGTGAAATCGAGGTCGCGCGGCAGGCCGTTCTGAGGGCGGATCAAGAATGGCGCAAGACTGAGGCCGCGCAAAAGGCCGCGCAGGAGAAGTCGGATTTGGCACAGACCGCGCTGGCAACGAGTGAAACTGCAGCGGGCAATCGTCGCAAAGAGGCGCAGGCGGCGATGGCAGCCTCCACGCAGGCCGAGGCCGCGCTGGTTGTTGCGAAGGCTGCTACGGAACAGGCGACGGCACTTGAGGCCAAACAGATCAAGCCCGCGTCCGACGCAAAGGCAGTGACTCTTTTGATCGCTGCAGAATTGGCGCGGCGCAAAACCCAAGTGACGGAAGAAATCCAAGCCGCTGTGGATTTGCAAAAGCGGACAAAGCTGGCGATGGCCAAGGAGGTTGTTGATTCCACCACTGCGGCGGCAAAGGCGACGGAGATGGCCAAAGTGGCTGCGGAAGATTCTGTGAAATCAGAACAGGCGCATCAGCAAGCCATCGAAAAGACGAAGGCGGCTCTGGCCGACAATCAGACCAAGCAACAGGGCCACACGGTCGCATTGAATGATCTCGCGCAAAAAGTGCAGGAGGTCCACGCCGCCCGTCCCTTGATTGAACTGACCGCACAACAGCGCGATGTGGCGGGGCGGGATCTGGAAAAATTTCTGCTGGCCAATCGGGCGGTGCTGCAGTTGCGCTGAACGCATCACGGCAACGCGATGGGCTTGGGCGCGTTGGATTTCTTGTCGTTCCCCACTTGGCCAAATTGATTGCTGCCCCACGCCCACAGCGAGCCGTCACTCTTGATGGCGATGGAATGTTGGAAGCCCGCGGTGGCCGTCGCCCAATCAAAATCGCTGCCCACTTGCACGGGGCGTGCGGCGGGATTGGTCGAGCCATCGCCGAGTTGACCGTGATCGTTTTTGCCCCACGCCCACAAACTGTTGTCGTCGCGCAACGCCAGCACGTGCTCGGGGCCGATGGCCACAGCCAGCCAACCCCAGCCTGCTTCGGCCAGCGCAGTGGGCGTGCGAAAATCTTCAGGTCGGCTTGGATGGAGCAGATGTTCGCCCGCGCCCCAGCCCCACAATTTTCCACCGGATTGAATGGCGAAACTGGCGCTGCCGCTGGCCTGCGGTTGTGTCCAGTTACGTTCGTTGCCGATCTGCTGGGGTCGTGGCAATTGCCGCGCGGTTGCGTTGGTGCAGGCGAAGACGCGATTGTCGCCCCATGCCCACAGGCTGCCGTCGGTTTGAGTGGCGATGTTGTGGGCGGCACCCGCCGCCAGCCGATGCCAGTTGGTTTCAACACCGATGCGGACGGGGGCGAGTTGCATGCCCGATGGCGCGCCGGTGAGTTGATGTTGATTGTCCAATCCCCAACCCCACAAGCTGCCGTCCTGTCGCAAGGCCAGCGTGTGTTGATCTCCGGCGGCAATGTGCGTCCATTGCACCGGCCCGCCGATGCGCAGCGGCCGATGCTGCGGCGTGCGTGTGCCATCGCCCAACTGGCCCACGCCATTGTAACCCCAAACAAAAAGCGCGCCGGTTTGCTGTAGCGCGACGGAATGCCAGACGCCCGCGCTCAGTTCCGTCCACACTCCTGCCACACCGATTTGTTTTGGAGCAGGGCAGGTGATGCTGCTGCCGTCGCCCACTTGGCCGGTTCGGTTTTGGCCCCAAGCCCAGAGGCTATCATCCTCGCGGATCGCCAACGTGTGAAACCAACCCGCTGCAGCCTTCTTCCATTTGGCCGCGCCGATGCGGACAGGCTGCAGCAATTTGTGCGAGGTGCCATCGCCCAACTGGCCGCTATCGTTCGCGCCCCACGCCCACGTGGCATTGTCGGCACGCAACGCCACCGAGTGCCGCGCGCCCGCGTGAATGCGTTTCCAATCCGTCGCGTTGCTGATGCGAATGGGAACCGCGCTGGACAAGAGCGACTCGTCGCCGCGCTGGCCGTCATTGTTCTCGCCCCACGCCCACAGCGTGCCGTTGTCGTCGAGCGCGATGACATGGCTGAAGCCCGCCTTGGCCTGCCGCCAGCGTTGCGTGCCGGGCAACAGCGCAGGCTGGAGTTGGCGCGGCGTTCCCGGGATGCCGAGCTGGCCGTGATAATTGTCGCCCCACGCCCACAACGTACCGTCCTTTTTTTGCGCGATGGAAAAAGTGCCGCCCGCGGTGATGTCCGCCCAATCCTGCGCGGTGCCGACGCGCGAGGGATCAGTGCGTGGCGCAACATCGCCCGTGCCGAGTTGGCCGGATTGATTGTTGCCCCACGCCCACAGACTGCCGTCGGTCTTGAGAGCCAACGCATGTTGATCACCGGCGGCGATGGTCGCCCAATCCGTGTCCGAATTGAATCGGCGCGGCAACGATGAACCCGCTGCGGCATTGGTCAGCCCACCCCACGCCCACAACGAGCCGTCTTCTTTCAACGCCATCGTGTGACTGCCGCCGCCGGACACCGCCGACCAGTTGGTGTCAAAACCCATGCGCGTGGGGATGAGATGCTCGGTGCGCGCGACGCTGCCGAGCTGGCCCGCGTGATTGCGCCCCCACGCCCACAGCGTGCCATTGGTTTTCACGGCCACCGTGTGCGTGTCGCCTGCGGTGATGTGCAGCCAATCGTTGTCCAGCGTGACTTGAGCGAAGCGGTCACGAAGGTTGCGCGAGTCATCGCCAAGCTGGCCGCTCTGATTAGCGCCGGTCGTCCACAACGTCCCATCGCCGCGAATCATCACCGTATGCGCTGCGCCCGCAGTCAACACCGACTCCATCGAGCGCGGCGGCAGTGCG
>SIAW01000051.1 GCA_009695465.1 Pedosphaera sp. | reverse complement strand
CGTTCTTGATTTTGGCTGTAACCCATGCCCCCGTCCGCTAGTCTAGGCACACAGACAAATCAGCGCGCGCATGTCTCTTTACCATGGCCCCAAAGCAGCAAAGTGGTTCTTCGCAACCACGCTGTTCTTGCTTGGCTTGATGGCGCTGGATGTACTGGCGAGCACGCCGTTGACGCGGTTTGACCTGCGACGTTGGGGGCGGCGTTCCAATATTCCCCTGCGCGGCGGAGGCAAGGCGGTAGGCAGTTTTCCCGGTGGCGTGGATCCCGGCGCGCCAGTTGTTCCCGTTTATTCCACCACCAACCGCGCAAAAAATCCGGAGACGTTGCGCGTGCTCTTCATCGGCAACCGGCTGACCGGCGAGAATAGTTTTGCCAGCGTCCTCTCCAAGATGGGGACAAAGGGAAAGATCAAAGTCAGCGCCACCATGTGCGCCTATGATGGCTACACCTTGCGCGCACATTTGGGGGACATGCGAACCTATCAGGCGATGACCAACGTCATCCCCGACCGGAACGATTTCCAGAATGCCCTGCCGCTGGACGCCATCATCATGCAGGAGCACACCACCTTGGCCGCCTACAACTGGATCCAGATGCGCACCAACGTGGCCATGCTCAACCAGACCATCACCAACATGAATTCGCAGGGGATGCTCTTCATGACGTGGTCGCGGCCCGATGCGATTTTTGATCGTGCTGAATTCATGGATCGCACCGACGGCGCCTACTCCGCCATCGGCAAACAATTTGGCATGCCCGTGGTGCCCGCCGGCCGCGCGTGGGAGCTTTCAGAATTTGTGCGGCCGGACATCGTCCTGCGCCAGAGCGATGGCTACACGCCCACCATCTACGGCACGTATCTCAACGCCTGCATCTTTTACGCCTATCTCACGTGGCAAAGTCCCATCGGCCTTTCCACTGGCGGTCTGTGGGCCATCAAGTCCGACGAAGCCGTCTTCCTGCAAGACATCGCGTGGGCCATCTTCCAGTGGCGCCAAGACGGATTGATTTCTTGGTGACAGCGGCGCGCGGCCGCTGAGCACTAGCCGGTTTTCTTCAACCGCAAATCCGCCACGCACTCGATGTGTTGTGTCTGCGGGAACATGTCCAGCGGCGTTACTTGATGCAGCACGTAGCCGCCTTCGTCGCACAACACTTTGATGTCGCGCGCCAGCGTTGCCGGATGGCAGGAGACGTAAATGATCTGCGCGGGCGCACTGCGAGCCAGTGCGGTCAATCCTGCCGCGTGGCAACCTACGCGGGGCGGATCCAAAATCACCGCTGTCTTCGCCGCCGTGAACCGCTGCAGCAAGCCGTCGAGCAATTCCTCGGTCTTCCCCAAAACAAACTCGCCATTGCTCACCCCGCGCTGCGTCGCGTTGGCCTTGGCCGAACGGATGGCTTGCGTGTCAATCTCAACACCGACGAAAGAGTCCACCAAGTCCGCCAGTTGCAGTCCGAAAAATCCGATGCCGCAATAGGCGTCCACCAAATGGCGCGCGCCACTGTCGGAGAGGCAGTGCCGTACCGTGGCCACCAGTTCGGGCAACATGTGAAAGTTGTTTTGGAAAAATGAATCGCGGTGCAGTTGCCAATCGTCGGGCATCATTCGCAACACCGCCTTGGGCGCGTTGCGCGGCGGCGGGTCTTTGCGGACCAACTGCAGTTGCTCGTTCAGCAATGGCTCGGCGATTTCGCAACGCTCCACCTCCACCACCAGCCGGCTGTCGTGGCGCAGGAATCCCACGACCACGCGCTGCTCGGGCTTGTTCCATTGCCGCCGCACCATGATGCGGTTGCGATAACCGTAAGGCTGCGGGCAGGAGACGACCGGCACGATGACCTCCGTGGGCAGCCCCGCGATGCGCTGGAAAATCGCCTGCACCTGCGTGTGTTTAATGCGCAACTGCGCCTCGTAGGCGATGTGCTGATATTGGCAGCCGCCGCATTCTCCGAAGTGGCGGCAACGCGGCGTGGTGCGTTCCGGCGATGGCGTGAGTACTTGCAACAACCGCGCGCGGGCGAAGTCGCGTTTGCGTTCGACAATCTCAACGGAGACTGTCTCGCCCGCCGCAACGAAGGGGACAAACACCACGAAGCCGTCCACGCGCGCAACGCCCTCACCGCCGAAGGCGTGATCCGCGATCACCACCTCCAACTGATCGCCCACCTGCGGTCCAGCCGAATGATCTTCAGGCGCGTCCATTAAGGCGCGGCGGTCGGCTTGGGGCCGGACTCATTGCGATGCGCTTTGCTGTGATGCTCGCGCAACAGGTCGCGGCCGAAGTCCCCATTGAAATCGCGCCAGCTCGCATGGACGTGATTGGCGTTGTTCTGGCTATTCGCATACTCCAAGAGAAACGTCGGTCCCTGCACGCGATAGTAATGCTGCTGGAACGGCTCCGTGCCGCCGGACCACGCGATGCGGATTTTGTCCAAACCCGCCTTCTGGATTTTCGCCCAATCTTCCTGCGCCACCACCGCGCGGTTGCGCCCGGTGTATTCCTTGATGAGTTGCGTCAGCAATTCCTGCTGCGTCTTGTTGAGGTCTGCAAAGGCAACCCCCGCCGCTTCCAGCGCCTTCACTTCCGGCTGTGACGCGGTGAGAATGTCCTCGGGTGTTTTACCCTCGATGAGAGCCGACTTGCGCTGCGCCGCGCTCAACGACTGCACCAACTTGCGCGCCAGCACCTCTTCATTCTTCAACGCCCACAACCCTTTCTTGTCGCCGCTCAACACCTGCGCGGGATTGCTGCCCATGAACGACGGCGTGGCGATCAGCGTTTTTCCTTCGACGATCGTGAAGTTGAGCGAGAGATGATGCCCTTCGAAACGCCAGCCCCACGTGCCCTTCGCGTCGGGCTTGCCGAAGATCAGCACGTGATACATCTCCGAGTCACGCACGAACCGGCGCTTGCTGCCCTCCAACTCGTGCAGGATTTTCTCCAGCGACATGATGATGTCCACCTTGCTGTGGCCCGCCTCGCTGAGGGCCGTCTGCAGCAGCTTGCGCGTCAACTCGCGCTGTGTGGCGTCCATATCTTTCAACGTCAACCCGCGGCGCGTGCCGCCCTTGAGCATTTCGGCGGGGATGAAATTCCAGTACGTGCGCGGCTCGCCGGCGAAATCAAACAGCGCTTTCTCTTTCTGCTCCGGCTTGAGACTGCCGATGAGCTTTGTGGCCGCAGTGACCATCTCCGCAGCAACTTCGTGCGCAGAGCAGAGGGTGACGTTGGATAACGTGAACGCGAGCAGCGCGGCAAAAGCAATGCGACGAATGAAGCGCGAGAGTTTCATGCGCCGATTATTGCCAAAGCGCGCACGGCGACAAGCAGATTGCGCGCGCTTGCCAGCCCGCGACCTCGGCAGATAGGCTGCGCGCGTGAAGTTACTGTTCATCGGAGACGTGGTGGGCGCGCCCGGCCGCAAGGCGGTGAAGCTGCTGCTCCCTGTGCTGCGCCAAAGGCACGGCGTGGATGTGGTGGTGGCCAATGGCGAGAATTCCGCCGGCGGCTCGGGCATCACCCCGGAGACCGCCGCAGAACTTTTTGCTTCCGGCGTGGACGTCATCACTTGCGGCGATCATCTGTGGGATCAAAAAGAAGTGGAGACGCTGCTCGAAGAGGAGCCGCGTTTTGTGCGCCCGCTCAATTATCCACCGGGCACACCCGGGCAGGGCAGCATGATCCTGGAACGCAGCGGCCTGCCGCCCATCGCGGTGATCAATCTGCAGGGACGCACGTTCATGAAAGAGATGGACAACCCCTTCCTCGCCGCGCGCGCGGAGGTGATGCGCCTGCGATCGCGCGCGCCGGTCATCTTCATTGATTTCCATGCCGAGGCCACGTCCGAGAAAATCGCGCTGGCGCGCATGCTCGATGGACAGGTGAGCGCCGTCATCGGCACGCACACCCACGTGCAGACGGCGGACGAACAGATTTTCCCCGGCGGCACCGCCTTCCTGTGTGACGCTGGTTTTACTGGGCCACACGACAGCGTGCTCGGGCGCGAGATAGTGCCCGTGGTGCAGCGATTTCTCACGTGCCAGCCGCAGCGTTTCCCCGTCGCCGTGCGCCGTGTGCTCTTGCAGGGAGCGGTGGTGGAGATTGACGGCGCCACCGGCCGCGCACTGGCCATCCAACGCATCTCCGAGGCGACCGGTGCTTAACACCGCTTTCCAGCTTTGCGCGCAGGCGGCTTTTGGGGAATAATCGCGCCGATGAAATCCATGACCGGGTACGGCTGCGGCGACGGCGCCCACAACGGGAGCAAGATCACCGTGGAGATCAGCTCGGTGAATCGAAAGCAGGGCGAGATTTCCCTCTCCCTGCCGCGCGATCTGGAAGCGTTGGATCCGCGCATCCGTGATGAGATCAACCATCGCGTCTCGCGCGGGCGCGTGAACGTGCGCGTGACATTGTCCGGAGCCCCTCGCAGCGCGCGTTCGCGGGCGCGCATCGATAGCGCGTTGGCGAAGCATTACGTGCGGGAATATCGTCAGCTTGCCACGGAGCTAAAGCTGTCGATGGACATCGGGCTGGACATCATCCTGCGCGCGCCCGGCGTGCAGCAGTTGGATGAAACGCCCGTTGCCGCCGAAGATTTCTGGCCCGCACTCCAGCGCAGCGTGGGCGTCGCCTTGGAGAAGTTGCTGGCGATGCGCACTCGGGAAGGCCGCCACCTCGCGCGTGAATTGAACCAGCGCGTGACGTTGATGCGCCGCGCCACCGCGCGCATCCAGACCCGCGTGCCCGCCGTGACGCAGCGGTACCGCGAACAATTATTGGACCGCGCCAAACAAGCGGGACTGGCGTTGACGCCCGAGGATCGCGAACGCCTCCTGCGCGAGGTGGTGATCTTCGCCGAGCGCTCGGATATCACCGAGGAACTCACGCGATTGCAGAGTCACTTTCAGCAATTTGATGACTGCCTCAAATCCACCGCAGCGGTGGGGCGCACGTTGGATTTTCTTTCGCAGGAGATGAACCGCGAGATCAACACCATCGGCTCCAAAGCCAACGACGCCGACATCTCCCGCCTCGTCGTGACGATGAAGAGCGAGCTGGAGCGGTTCCGCGAACAGTTGCAGAACGTCGAGTGATGGCGCGCACGCACTCCACTCCGGTGTTGCTGGTGCTGTCCGCGCCGTCGGGCGCTGGCAAGACCACCATTGCCCGGCATTTGCTGGCGGCGCAACCGGGGTTGTCGCGCGTCGTGACTTGCACGACCCGCGCGCCACGCGAGGGCGAAGTCAGCGGCGTGGATTACCATTTTCTGAGCGAGCCAGAATTTCTGAGCCGGGTGGCCGCGAATGAATTCCTGGAGCACGCCGCCGTTTACGGTCATCACTACGGCACGTTGACGGCGATGGTGCGCGAGAAACTCGATGCCGGCCACGATGCGCTGCTGGTGAACGATGTGCAGGGCGCCGCCGCCGTGTCGCGTCTGGCCAAGCAGGACACGCAGTTGTGCGCGGCGCTGGCCAGCGTGTTCGTGGTGCCTGAGAATCTGGAGGTGCTGCGGCAGCGGCTGGAAAGCCGCGCGCAGGATTCTGCCGAGGTGATTGCGCGGCGGCTGGCCGAGGCGCGGGCGGAGATGGCCCAGTGGGAACATTTCGATTACATTGTGCGCAGCGGCACGATGGAGGAGGACTGGCGCCGCGTGCAGGCGATTTACGAGGCGGAAAAGTTGCGGCGCACGCGGGTGCCGCCGCTGGTGTTTTAACATGGCGAAGACCAACATGATTGTGCTGGGTGTGTGCGGCTCCATCGCGGCGCACAAGGCGGTGGACGTGTGCAGCCTGCTGTGCAAAGCCGGCGCCGATGTGCGCGTGGTGATGACGGCCGACGCGCAGCGCTTCGTGACGCCGTTGCCGTTCAAGACGCTTTCGCGCAACCCGGTGGTGACGGATTTGTACGACGAGGAAGAAGGCTGGCGGCCGGCGCATGTGCGATTGGCCGATGAAGCGGCACTGCTTTTGATCGCGCCCGCGACAGCCGATGCCCTCGCGCGACTGGCGCACGGATTGGCGGGCGACGCACTGGGCTGCATTGCGCTGGCTTTGAACGCGGATGCAAAACTGCTGATTGCGCCGGCGATGAACGGCAAGATGTGGGCGCATCCGGCGACGCAGGCCAATGTGGCGCTGCTCCAATCGCATGGCGCACAATTCATCGGGCCTGCCCAAGGCGCGCTGTCCTGCGGCTACGAAGGACTGGGGCGGCTGTGGCCGGTGGAGGAAATCGCCGCGCGCGCGCTGCAACTGGCGGGCTTGGGCAAATGAAACGGCGCGCGTTGCAGTCATGACTCTTTGGCCCAACATCCAGCGTCTCTTCAAGCTGCTCACGACGTCGTCCATTGACCGCGAGCAGCATTACAAGCGGCTCAAACTCATGGAGCGCGACATCGGCGTGCCGGTGAAGATCGCGATGCTCATTCTGCTGGCGATATTTCTCATCAACTGGAAGGAAGTCTGGCCCAACTATCTGGAGATGGAGGAGACGTTTCACGAACCGGTAAAACAGTTCTTCTTCGGCTACGCGATCGTCAACGCGGGGGCCATCGTGTTCTACGTCCTGTTCAACCGCTGGCCGCTGCGCGTGGTGCATTGGTTTACAATGCTCATGAGCGTGCTCGATGCGCTGGTCATCTCCGGTCTGGTGATTATCACCGGCGGCATCGAGAGCATCGCCTACTGGGTGTTGCTGGTGTTGATCGTGCGTAACGCCATCAGCATCCCCATCGCCGTCTCGCAGTTCTCGGTGAACCTGATCACCGTGGCCTGCTACGCGCTGGCCATGCTGCTGTGGCTGGAATACATCGCGCCGCAACGCGAGCGCGCCGAGAGCATGTCGGAGGAACATTGGCAGCGACATTATGTGCCGCAATATGGGATCGCCACCAATCGCGCGGGCACGAGCGGCGTGGTGACCAATCAACACAACGCCTCGACGGCGTCTAATGGCACTGAAAAAGCAGTGCCCCTTCGGACGCGGCTTTCGACGCAGACCGAGGAGGAAAAGCTGGCAGGTTCCCTCGTCACCCTGCGCGTGGCGTTTCTCCTGTTGTGGGTGGCACTCTGCTACG
Source organism: Pedosphaera sp. (assembly GCA_009695465.1). Taxonomy (GTDB): domain Bacteria; phylum Verrucomicrobiota; class Verrucomicrobiia; order Limisphaerales; family UBA1100; genus SYLI01. The sequence goes on along the minus strand of SIAW01000051.1, from coordinate 12,369 downwards.
GGGTTCAAGTGCTCTTCGATCGCGACCGCGAATCCCTGCGCGAGGCGCGCGAGTTCGCTTTGCGCCGAGAGCAATTACGATCCACCGGTCGGTTGGCGGCGGAGATTGCGCACCGGTTGAAAAATCCGTTGGCCATCATCAACAACTCCGCCTACTCCCTCGCCAAGTCGTTGAAGGATGCCGACACGCCCGCGCGCAAACAGATCGCCATGATCCGCGACGAGGTGGCGCGGTCCGACCTCATCCTGACCGAGTTGATGGGTTACGCCCAGTTGTCGGAAGGGCGCGTGGAGAAACTCAATGTCAGCGATGAGCTGCGCCAGTCGGTGATCGAGGCATTCCCGAGTGGGGCGGAGTTTGATGTGCATCCTCGCGTGAAGATCGAGGTGGATCTGCCGCTGCTGATGATGCAGCGCGGGCATCTGCGCGAGATCATGGTGAACCTGTTGGTGAATGCGCGCGAGGCCAGTCGCACTGGACAGGAGGTGCGCGTGACGGCGCGCGCCAAGGCCGACTTCGCCATCGAGTTAATCGTGCAAGACGATGGCGTGGGCATCGCGGAGGGGTTGCACGAGCGCGTCTTCGAGGCGTATTTCAGCACCAAAGAAAAGGGCACCGGCTTGGGGTTGCCCATCGTCAAGCAGAACGTCCAGCTTTATGGCGGCACCATCCACGTGGAATCCAAGCTTGGAGTGGGCAGCACCTTCAGCGTAACCTTGCCCACGCGTTCACTGCAGCAAGCCACTTAACCCATGGCCCACGCCAAAACCAATCTGCCGCCGATCCTCGTTGTTGATGACGAGCCGAACATGCGCGACTCACTGCGCGCCATTCTGCGCGATGAGAATTACGACGTGGAGACGGCCGAGTCGGCGGAGCAAGCGCTGGGTTATTTGGATCAGGGCAAGCGCGAGTATTTCGTGGTCATCACCGATGGTCGCTTGGGCGGCACGCTCACCGGCTACGATTTGCTGCGGCGCATCTCGCGCGACTGGGCCAATCTGCCCGTGATTTTTATCACCGCCTACGCCACACCCAAACTGGCGGTGGAAGCCATCCAAGCCGGTGCTGTGGATTATCTTTCCAAGCCATTCCAGCCCGAAGAACTGTTGCACGCAGTCGAGCGCTGCCACGAACGCTACCATCTCATCCGCGAAAACACGGAGCTGCGCACGCGCACCAGTCAGGTGTACGACGTGGGTCACATCGTGGGGGACAATCCCAAAATGGCGGAGCTGCGCCAACTCATCCGCACCGTGGGCCCCAGCGACGCCAACGTGCTGATCTTGGGCGAGAGCGGCACGGGCAAGGAAATCATTGCCGGCGCGCTGCATCTCTTGAGCAAGCGGAAAAGCCGGAATTATATTCGCATCAACTGCGCGGCCATCCCGGAGGCGTTGCTGGAGAGCGAACTTTTTGGCCACGAGAAAGGCGCCTTCACCGGCGCGCTGCGCCTCAAGCGCGGTCGCGTGGAAGAAGCGGATGGCGGCTCCATTTTCTTGGATGAGATCGGCGACATGAGCCGGCCGTTGCAGGCCAAGCTGCTGCGCTTTCTGGAGGACGGCTCGTTCACCCGCGTGGGTGGCAACGAGGAATTGCAGGTGGACGTGCGCATCATTGCCGCCACCAACCGCGACATCGTGAAGGCCATTCGCGAGAATGAATTTCGCGAGGACCTCTTCCATCGCCTCAACGTCATGCAGTTTCGTCCCACGCCGCTGCGCGATCGCGGCACGGACATTCTGATTTTGGCAAAGCACTTCCTCAAGATGCACTGCTACGCGCAGGGCCGCCCGCTGCTGGGCCTCACGCCGGAAGCGGAGCGCGCGCTGCTCGCGCACAAATGGCCGGGCAACGTGCGTGAGTTGCGCAACGTCATCGAGCGTGCCGTGATTTTGGAATCCGGCCCAGTGGTGAGAGCCGCCAGCTTGCCGGACTTTGAAGTGGAAGGGCGGCTGCGGCAGAGCGACAAGGCGCCGGAGATTCTGGCCGACCAATCCTTCGAGGATGCCGTCAGTGAATTTGAAAAGCGCATCATCACGCAGGCGCTGGAGCAGAATCACCAGAACGTCAACCGCGCCGCCGAGCAATTGAAGATGACCCGCCACGCGCTGCGCTATCGCATGCAGCGCCTGAATCTGCTGCACGCCGGCGATGGCGAAGCCGCCAGCGAAAACGCCTGACCCTCGCGGCGTGCCGATGCAGGAAAGTCTGGCCATCACCCGCCGCAGTGCCTCCAACCTCGCGCTGGCCTTCGTCGCGCTTGGCCCTGAAAAGCGCCAGGCCATGTCCGTGCTCTACGCATTTTGCCGCGAGGTGGATGATGTGGCGGATGAAGATGCGCGGCCTGTGGCCGAACGCCGCGCGCAGCTTGCCCAGTGGCGCGAGGACGTGCGTCTCGCCTGCAATGGCGGGGAACCTCAGCTCATCGTCAATCGCGAACTGCAGCCGGTGGCCAGCCGCTTCCAACTGCCCTTTGAACTGTTCGACGAATTGATTCGCGGTGTGGAGATGGATCTGGAAAAGACGCGCTACGACACCTTCGAGGAACTGGATCAGTACTGCTATCGCGTGGCCTCCGTGGTGGGACTGCTCAGCATCCGGATTTTTGGCTACACCAGCCCCGCGTGCCGCGAGTACGCCGTGCATCTGGGCAAGGCGCTGCAACTGACCAACATCTTGCGCGACGTGCGCAACGATGCCCAGCGCGGGCGCATCTATCTGCCGTTGGCCGAGCTGCGCCGCCACGGCGTGGACGAGGCGAGCGTCCTGCGCGGCGAATACACGCCGGGCTTTCACGCCGCTGCTGCCGCAGTGGCTGTGCGTGCGCGCAACCATTATCAACGCGCCGCGGATTTGTTGCCCGACGCAGACCGCGCCGCCATGGTGGCCGCCGAATCCATGGGCGCGGTGTACTGGCGATTGCTGCGGTTGATGGAACAGCGACAGTTCCATGTGCTGGAAAGCCGCCCTGTTTCCCTGTGCAAACCGCGCAAGCTTTGGCTGGTGTTTCGCACGTGGTGGCGCGTGCGCGCGGGTTCCACGAAGGCCAATTACGGCGAGGATTGATCGCACGCCTGCGCCAGTACGTGCGCGAGTGATGCGGCTGCCGCTTTGATCTGCCGATGGAAGCGCCGCAGTGCCGGGATTTTCCAAGGACGCAGGCAGAGCGCCCACGCCAGCTTGGACAGGCTCACCTTCGTTCGCGCATCCATCAACGCGCCAAAATCCAGCGGCAAGGTTTCGCTGGCGCCATCGCTGATGACACGCACGGTGGCGCAGGACACACCGCGCGTCCGGCAGAATTGGTGGATGATGGCCGATTCCATTTCCACCGCATCAGCACGCGTGCGCTCCCGCAACGCCGTCTTCTCCTGCGCAGTGACAGCGATGGTGGTAGCGCAGTGAAATCGGGCTGGCCGGGCACCAGCACCGAGCAGCCGCAGTTTGAGTGGGAAGGAATCGTCGGCCTCGACCAACACTTGTCCGACGGCGAAATCTGGATTGAGTGCACCGGCAAATCCGCTGGTGACGACCAGCGCAGGCGCGGCGGTGGCAAAGTGGTTTTCCAAACTCTGCTGTGTGTTCACAGCCCCCATGCCGGTGACAAGAATGTGCACGCAGGGTGAAACGCCAATGAGTTGGCGGAAAGGCCGCGCCTCCTCTTCGACCGCGAAGCAAATCAGGATGGAACGTGCGGCGGCGATGGGAGGAGACTACGGACGGGGCTGCGGGGCGGCGAGCACTTCGTTGGCGTGCGCTGGGTGTTTAGCACCGTTGAGAGGATGTTCGCGCAGAGTGGTCTCTCGTTCCAAGTCGCGCTGGTCCGCCAACGCCAGCAGCGGCCACGCGTTGCGGTAGCTGTCGTATTTCAGATAGAAGACGCCGGGGAAACCGGTGCCGGTGGTTTCCTCCTCGGTCCAGCTTCCATCGGCGTTCTGCGTTCGGATGAGATACTCAATGCCGCGCCGGAGGCTGGAACGTTGCGGCTCGCCAAAACTTTGCAGCGCCATGACAGCCCATGCGGTCTGCGAGGCGGTGCTGGGGCCGCGGCCTTTGTAGATGGGATCGTCGTAGGTGTTGCAGCGTTCGCCCCAACCGCCGTCGTCGTGTTGGACCGACTCGAGCCAGTCGCGCGCGCGCTGCAACCACGGCTGGTTCATGTCCATGCCGATGACTTTGAGACCACGCAGCACCGACCAAGTGCCGTAGATGTAATTGACGCCCCAGCGACCGTACCACGAGCCATCCGTCTCTTGGTGATCGCGCAGGAACTGGATGGCCTCGCGCACCTGCGGGTGGTGCAGATCGAATCCTTCATGGCCGAGCATCTCCAGAATGCGCGCAGTGATGTCGGCGCACTCGGGATCGAGCATCGCGTTGTGGTCGGCGAAAGGAACCTTCTCGAGAATGTTCTGAGTGCAATCCTTGTCGAAGGCGCCCCAGCCGCCATCTTTGCATTGGAAAGAGAGGATCCACTTGATGCCGCGCTCAACGGCCGCATCGCGTCGCGCGCGGTCGCTTCCCGGCACGCGGCGCAGCGCGAGGACAATCATCGCGGTGTCATCAATGTCGGGGTTCCACTTGTTGTTATACTCGAAGACCCAGCCGCTGGGTTCTATCTCCGCCGGATTCTTGTACTGCCAGTCGCCGCGGAAACGGATTTCTTTGTCGAGCAACCACTCGGTGGACTTCATCATCGCTGGATTATCGCTGGGAACACCGGCAGCGTGCAGGCATATCTGGATAATTCCGGTGTCCCAGACTGGCGAGAAACATGGCTCCAACCAAATGCGATCCGCAGTCTCGTGCTCCAGCTTTTTCAGTTCGTGCGTGGCGCGGATGACCTGCGGATGATCGTCCGCGTAGCCCAGCGCCTTGAGCGCGATGAGACAGTTGAGCATCGCTGGGAAAATCGCGGCCAGCCCATCGGAACCTTCAACGCGCTCGAGCATCCACGCTTCGGCCTTGCGCAGCGCGCGTTTGCGGAACGGGTGGATGCTCTGTCGCATGAACCATTCGGCTATCTTGTGCAGCTTGTCCAGCGAGAGGAAAAAGTTGCGCCACGTGAACCACTCCGGATCGCGTGCGAGGGCCAGATCGCGCTCATGAAAGCCGTCAGGGTAGAGTTCGTTGAGATCCGTTTTGACCGGGCGCGTGGGCTTGTGATGGTTGATGATGGCCAGCGGCACCAACATGGCGCGCGACCAATTGCTCATCTCCCAGAAATTCACGTAGAACCATTTGCCGATGAGGATGACCTCCACTGGGATGGTGGGCAGATGCTTCCACGGATACAGGCCGATGAGCGCCAAGTATAACTTGGAGAACGTATTCATCCGCGCCGGGCCGCCGAGGTTCTTGGCCATCTCGCGGGCCTTGAGCATGCGCGGATCGGTGAGAGTCACTCCAGCGAGCTTGAGCGCGAGGTAAGCCTTGATAGTGGCGTTCACCTCCGCTGGGCCGTTGAGATAGATGTTCCAGCCGCCATCGGGGAGTTGGGTGTGGAAGAGTTGATTGACGGCCTTGCGTTCCCACGCGCGATCGACGCTGCCGTTCCAGTGATGGAAGGCCACCATGTCCGCCACCAGCGTGGAATCGACCATCAACTCAAAGCACCAGTGCCCTTCGGGTTGCTGGCGGCTGAGTAGAAAATCACGCGACCGCTCAATGGCGGCCTGCAATTTCGGCTGCGAACTGTCGTGTGGCGAAATGCCTGCGCTGGGGGCGGCCGAGCTGCCCTTGGGTGTCACAAACACGCGGCGAGTTTGCGAATTCTGCGCGGCCTGTAAAGGCTTTTGCGGGCGGCCTGCGATTTTCAGCGTGCGAGCGAAGCCGGTGGCAAGGTAAGTTGGGCGCGTGGAATTGGTGTTCACCAAAATGAACGGGGCGGGGAACGACTTCGTGCTGCTCGATAATCGTGCGGGGAACCTCGCGTTCACGCGCGAGCAGGTCGCGCAGATTTGCCACCGGCAACGCGGCGTGGGTGCCGATGGGTTGATGTTGCTCGTGCCGTGCAAATCGGGGGCAGCGGATTGGGCGTGGGATTTTTTCAACAGCGACGGCTCGACCGCCGAGATGTGCGGCAACGGCGCGCGCTGTTTTGCGCGGTACATCCAGCGCATTGCGGGCGCGGGCGCACGAGTGACGTTCGAGACGCTCGCGGGTGTCATCAGCGCGGAGTTCAAAGGCGAGCGCGTGCAGATCGGCCTCACTGCGCCGCACAGTTTGCGGTTGAATGATTCCATCGTCACCGCTGCCGGGCCGCGCGTCGTGCATTCGCTCAACACGGGCGTGCCGCATGCGGTGATGTTCGTCGAGGACGCCGACAAGGCGATGGTGCAGGACTGGGGCCGCGAGTTGCGGTTTCATCCGCACTTCGCGCCGCGCGGTACGAATGTGAATTTTGTGCAGCGGCTCGGCTCGAATTTCATCCGTGTGCGCACTTACGAGCGCGGTGTGGAAGGCGAGACGCTCGCGTGTGGCACGGGCGTGACGGCTTCGGCGCTCATCGCGTCGCGGCTCCATCAATTCACTTCGCCGGTGCGCGTGCAGGTGCAGGGGGGCGATGAGATGGAGGTGAGCTTCGCAGAAATGGGCGGCGAATTTACCGGTGTGCGCTTGCTCGGTCCGGCGGACTTCACGTTCGAGGGCCGGTTGACGGTCTAAAATCAGGCTGGCAAAGCGGCCGTGATTTCGGGACGGTACACCCGTTTTATGTTCACTGGAACGCACACTGCCATTGTCACGCCGTTCAAAAACGGCAAGCTCGACGAGCCTGCGCTCGAACGTCTCATCAAGGCGCAGATCCGCGGCGGCGTGGACGGCATCGTGCCGGTGGGCACCACGGGGGAATCGCCCACGCTCAATTTCGAGGAGCACATCCGCGTTGTTGAACTTGCGGTGAAGATCGCCAAAGGCCGTGTGAAAGTGATTGCCGGCACGGGCGGCAATTCCACCAGCGAGGCGATGTTTCTGACCAAGGCCGCCGAGGAAGTCGGTGCGGATGGCTCGTTGCAAGTCGCGCCGTACTATAACAAGCCGACGCAGGAAGGGTTGTTCCAACATTTCCACGCCATCGCGCGCGCCACGCGGTTGCCGATTATTCTCTACAGCATCCCCGGCCGTTGCGGCATCGAGATCGCGGTGGACACGGTGAACCGGCTCGCGCACGACAGCGTGAACATCGTCGGCATCAAAGAGGCCGGCGGCAATCCCGACCGCGTCAGCCAACTCCGCGCGGTGTTGGGCAAGGAATTTGTCATCTTGAGCGGCGACGATTCGCTCACGCTGCCCTTCATGGCCGTCGGCGCGCAGGGCGTCATCAGCGTCGCCTCCAACATCGTGCCCAAGGAAGTTTCGCATATGGTGCAAGCCTTCGCGCGCGGCAAGATGGACATCGCCCTCAAACATCATCAACGGCTTTTCCCGCTGTTCAAAGAGCTGTTCATCGAGACCAATCCGATCCCCGTGAAGGCGGCGTTGGCGATGATGGGCGTGATCGAGGAAGAGTACCGCCTGCCGCTGGTGCCCATGGCTCTCAATAATCGCGCGTCGCTCCAGAAGGTGTTGAAGGCCGCCGGACTTCTCAAGTAACTCGTGCCGACGCCACACTCGATGAATCCGCTCCAGCATCTGTTCGAGAACAACCGTGCCTGGTCGGAATCCATTCGCGCGCAGCAGCCTGATTTTTTTCGAACACTCTCCCAACAGCAGGCGCCGGAGTACATGTGGATTGGCTGCTCGGACAGCCGGGTGCCTGCCAACCAAGTCGTCGGCCTCAAACCGGGCGAAGTCTTCGTCCACCGCAACGTCGCCAACGTCGTCGTCCACACGGATCTGAATTGTCTCTCCGTCCTCCAATACGCCGTGGATGTCCTGCACGTGCGGCACGTCATCGTGTGCGGCCATTACGGCTGCGGCGGCGTGAACGCGGCGTTGCAGAATCAAAAGCTCGGACTCATCGACAACTGGCTGCGCCATGTGCAGGACGTGCGCCAAAAACACGCCGGCACACTCAGTCGCATCACCGATGAAACCCAACTCGCCGACCGCCTCTGCGAACTCAACGTCATCGAACAAGTCGTCAATGTTTGCCAGACCACCGTCGTGCAAGACGCTTGGTCGCGCGGACAACAGATCGCCGTGCACGGCTGGATTTACGGATTGCAGGACGGCCGCTTGCGTGACTTGAAAATGTGCATCCACCGCCCCGAAGAACTTGCCCCTGCGCATGCCGCCGCTGCGCCTTGGCTGCGCGCGTGAGCTTTTTCTTCCGTTGGCACTCCATGCCGTTTAACCTGCCGCCATGACTCGTGTCATCATCACCGGATCCAAAGGGCGCATGGGACAGATGCTCGCCTCCTGCGCCGCCCGCAAACCCGAACTGAAGGTGGTCTGGCAAATTGACATCGGCGACGATTTGGGCGCTGTCATCGAGAGTAGCGATGTCGTCATCGACTTCAGTTTTCACGACGCCACTGCGGACGTCGCCGCACTGTGCGCCGAACATCGCAAGGCGCTCGTCATCGGGACCACCGGCCACAGCGACGCCGAGAAGGCAGCCATCCGCACCCACGCCGCGATCATTCCGATGGTGTGGGCCTCGAACTATTCCACCGGCGTCAACACGCTCTTCTGGCTTACGCGCAAGGCCGCAGAAATTCTCGGGCCGGACTTCGATCTCGAAGTCGTCGAGATGCATCATCGTTTGAAGAAGGACGCGCCCAGCGGCACCGCCACCACGCTGCTCGAGATTCTTGGCGACGCCCGCAAGCTGCAACTCAAAGAAGCCCTGCGCCACGGACGCGAAGGCATCGTGGGCGAGCGCACGAATTCTGAGATCGGCATCCACGCCATTCGCGGCGGCGATGTGGTGGGCGATCACACCGTCATCTTTGCCGGCAACGGCGAGCGCGTGGAACTCACCCACAAAGCCAGCAGCCGCGAGACTTTTGCCAATGGCGCACTCCGCGCCGCGCAGTGGGTCGTGAATCAACCGCCCGGCATCTATAACATGCAGGACGTGCTCGGGCTGAAGTGAGCGTTCATGACGGCCGGCGACACAGTCAATCGGCTTGCCATCATCGCCCTCGGTTCCAATCTCGGCGACTCCGTCCAAATCCTTCGCGCCGCTCTGGAACGATTGCAGACATTCTCAGCCGAACAACTCCAGTCTTCATCGCTCTGGCAAACTGCGCCCATTGATTGTCCGCCCGGTTCGCCACCCTTCGTCAACGCCGTCGCCGTGTTTGTCCCGCGCGAAAACGAGACGCCCGAATCGCTGCTCGGAAAACTTCAAGCCATTGAAATCGAGTTCGGTCGCGTGCCGAAGTTGGTGTTGAACGAACCGCGCTCACTCGACCTCGACCTCATCGCGTTCGGCAACGAAGCGCGCGACACACCATTGCTCACGCTACCGCATCCACGCGCTCACCTGCGGCGATTCGTCCTCGCACCACTCGCAGAGATCGCTCCCGATATTATTTTGCCCGGCCAAACCCAGACAGCCGCAACACTACTGGCCGCACTCGCCGGCGAAGAGTCGGCGCGCCGTCTTTAGTTGGTGCGGTTGGGGTGCGTTACAGAAGGTTTTGGTACGCCAGCCAGATGGAGCGGAAATATTTCATCACGCGCACGGGGTCGGTGCTGGGCGGAATCTCGGCGAAGCAGAAGCCGGTGAAGCCAGTTTCGTTCAGGCGCGCGAAGAGTTTGCGGAAGGGATAATCCTCGAGGTAGAGGTCGCGCAGGTGGACAGTGAAAATCTTGTCCTTCACGAGATTGAAGTTCGCATCGAAGCCGTCGCCGTCGAGGTCGGTGGGATTGGAATTCCAGCAGACGCCGACCTGCTTGTGGTTCGCGACGTCCATCATGCGCTTGATGTTCGCCAGCGACGACGTGCCCGGCCCGTGCACCTCGACGCGAATCTGCTGGCCGAGGCCGTCGCTGAACTCGCCTAGTTCCCGAAGTGAGCGGCCGATCTGTTCGAGCGTCTTCTCCGCAGACACCTCCTTCGGCAAACCATTCGGGCGAACCTTCACGCCAGTGGCACCGACGTCGTGGGCCAGCGCGATGTATTCCTTGGTGGCGGCGATGTCCTTCTTGAGCTTGGCCTGATCGACGGTGTGATAATCAAACGCGCTGCCGAGGCTCCAGAGTTTCACCGGCGAATCAGCGAAGCGCTTCTTCACCTCGGCGCGCTGGTCTTTGCTCAACGTGACTTCAACGCCGTGCTTGTGCGTGGTGCGGAGCTCGACGCCCTCGAACTTCGCCTCGGTACAATTCTTGATGATGGTGGCGATGTCCCAATCCATCGCGAGATTGTAAGTGACCGTGCCGAGCTGCATCCGCGCGGGCTTGCTGAAGAGCGGCAGCGCGGCGGGCTTCGCCGGAGCAGCGGCTGCCTTGGATTTGGGGACAGCAGCGAAGGCGGCGGACGATGCGAGGGCACCGGCGGCGAGCGCAGTGGTGTGGAGAAAATGGCGGCGCGTGGCCTGATTGGTGTACATGGCTGCACGCTATCAAAGCTGCAGGTGCGTGGAAGGCATTTCGTTTGACCCCTCACTGGTTTCCCATTAGCAATGCCGGTCATGACAGCCCCCCCCACTAGCCGGTCGCGCCGCCAGATTCTCACGCTCGCGGCGGCTTTCCTCGGCTGGATGTTTGATGGATTCGAGATGGGCCTTTTCCCGCTCATCGGCCAGCCGGCACTGAAAGACTTGCTCGGCGCGAGCGCGGATCCAGACGCCGCGACGAAATGGTTTGGCGCAATCATCGCCGTCTTCCTTGTGGGCGCGGCGACCGGCGGTGTGCTCTTCGGTTGGCTCGGCGACAAGATCGGCCGCGTGCGTGCCATGTCGCTGAGCATCTTCACCTATGCCATCTTCACCGGCCTGTGCGGATTGGCGACCGAGGCGTGGCATGTCGCGGCGCTGCGGTTCGTGGCCTCGCTCGGAATGGGCGGCGAATGGGCGCTCGGCGTGGCGTTGGTGAACGAGGTCTGGCCGGGCAAATCCCGTGCGCTCATTGCCGGACTCATCGGCGCGGCGGCGAACGTGGGTTTTCTCATGGTCGGGCTACTGAGCATGGGGCTGTCGGGTTTCATCGGCGGGGTGGAAGGGGTGCTCACGGGCATCGGCCTCTCGGACGCGACAACCTCGAAGCTGCTGTCAAACTCCGCGTGGCGTTTCCTGATGATTAGCGGTGCGTTCCCAGCGCTGCTCATTCTCTTCATCCGCCTCTTCGTTCCAGAGTCAGAAAAGTGGGAGGAAGAGAAGGCCAAGGGCAGCACCGCGCACTGGAATAATTCCGACCTCGTGGGCGTGCTCATCGGCTGCGTCGCGGCGTTGGGCATCATCTACGTGTGGTCGCCCGCGGCGTCGAACATCAGTGGCACGGTTGCAACGCTCGTCACCATTGTGGGGCTGACGGTCGCGCTGTTCGGCTACTTGTACCCAGTGCGACGATACCTTTCCCGCTCTGTCGCCGCTGGCATGCTCAAGCCTGGGTCGGAGAAAGCCATTGTAAAAAGCATGCTGCTGGGTGCGGGGCTTGCGGCGGTGGCGCTGCTGGGCACGTGGGGTTCCATGCAATGGGCACCGCGCTGGGCTGCGGAACTCCAAAAGGACACCCCCGCTATGAATGGTGCTCCTGCGGTGAAGCATTACGCGAAGGAGAAAACTCAGATTGCCACCGCTGTCGGGGCCATCCTTGGGACCATCTTCGCGGCAGTGGCGGCGGGGCGGTTTGGTCGGCGCATCACCTACTCCGTGATGTGCGTTGCTTCCATCGTATCGGCGCTCTGGTTTTACAACGCGAACTCCACCTTCGGCACAGGCTTTCTCGTCGCGGCATTTCTGGCCGGAGGTGTCACCGCGTCGTTCTACGGCTTCTTCCCGCTCTATTTCCCAGAGCTGTTTCCCACGGCGGTGCGCGCAACGGGGCAGGGGTTCTCTTTCAATTTTGGACGCATCGTCGCGGCTATCGGCAGCCTGCAAACCGCCACGCTGATGGGATTCTTTGGTGGCAGCTTTCCGAAAGCCGGCTCCGTGATGGCGGCGATTTACGTCGTTGGCATCTTCATCATCTGGCTCGGTCCGGAGACAAAGGGCCAAGAACTGCCGGAATAGATTCGCGCTTGGCGGTGGGGGCTTCCTCGGGGGATGCTCCCCGCGTGACGCCGAGTAAGATCACCGCCGGAATGATCTGCCAGATGAAAGGTCGCGAGAAGATCGCGGCGCTGACGGCGTATGATTTTCCGCTGACGCGACTGCTCGATGAATGCGGCGTGCCGCTCATCCTCGTCGGCGATTCGCTCGGCATGGTCGTGCTCGGTTATCCGGACACGACGCACGTGACGATGGAGGAGAT
>SIAW01000050.1 GCA_009695465.1 Pedosphaera sp. | reverse complement strand
AAGCATCATGAAGTGAGCGGGTATCAAGCCGACATGGGTGATGGTTGGTGGGGCAGCCTGTACGATGAATCGCGCCGCAACCGCGTGTTGGCGAAGGCTGACGCGGCGGTGATTGAGAAGATCATCAAGCGCGACGACTGGAATCGTTACGAGATCCGCTGCGAAGGCAAGCGCGTGCGGCTGTCCATCAACGGCACGCAGACGGTGGATTACACTGAGTCGGAGGAGAAGATTGCGCAGCACGGCATCATCGCGGTGCAGATCCACGGCGGCCCGCCCAGCGAGGCGTGGTACCGCAAGATCACCCTCGAAGAGCTGCCCTAATTTTCGCTGCGGCGAACAGCGGCCAGCCGCGCGCCCGCGAAGGTTGCTGCGGGGAAAACGATCAGCGCCCCCGGCGACATCCACAACGGATGCGGCAACGTGACCAGCATCTGCACGCCGCCGGCCATCAGGAATACCCCGACGACCATCGCCGGAATATTGGAGCGGGCCACGCGCGCCGCCAGCCATGCGCCTGCGAACGTGCCCAGCCCCCAAGCCGTGAGCACCACGAAGTGTGCGGTGGCGGGGAGTGTGGCCACCCATTTGGCCAGCGCGACGCGGTCTTGCACGTCCAGATCCTTCGGCGGGGGATGCAGCAGGTGCCCCAACATTTCCACGCCCATGATGACACCGCCACCGATGAATAATCCTGCCAACGCCGCGAGCGCGCCGCGAAGAAATGCCCAGCGCCCAGAAGCGGGCGGGGTGGTCGCGGTGGTTTCCTCGGGCGGCACTGTGGGATCGGCGGTCATCAAAGTGATGACGGTGTGAAGGGCTGGGCACAGCGTCAAGCCGCATCCACTTTAACCCAGCGGGCACGCGGCGCGCAGCTTTGCATAAATTTACAGAGATGGATGAAGTAGATCGCGGCACGAACGCGTCTATGAAACTGCGATCGGCAATTGTCTGGCCTGTGGGCGCAGGCGATCATATAAAGGAAAAGTGACCTTCAGTTTCAGAGTCAAATTGATGCTGGCGATGTTGGCGCTGGTAGCGTCGTCGTCGTTCGTGATGCTGACGGTGTCGGTGCAGCGCGTGGAGCAGGCGCACGAGGGGCTGTATCGCGCACGCATGGCGGAGCAGCTCAACTATCTGCCGCGGGAACAGGAGGCGCGGCTGGGCATCGTGCGCGCCAAGAGCGAGGAGTTCGCGGAATTGCCCGAGGTGCAATTGGCGATGGAGCAGCGCGACGGGCTCAAGCTGTATCAACTGGGCCGTCGCCAGATGCAGGCGATGTTGGCCAAAGAATTCGAGCAGCTCACGCAGGAGCTTACCGCGCACGAGGGGCGGCTGGCCCGACTGGCGTGGCAGCGGCGGACGGCTGCGGATCTGGGCCGGTTGGCCACCGTGTTTGACACCCGAGCCGAAAGCAACAGCACGCTGCCTTCGCCCGGCGATCCGCTGGAGTCGCGGAGTGCGCCGCCGGAGGTTCTGTCGTCGCTCTTGAAAGGCAACGCGGCGCCGCTGTACGGCTGGCTGCGCGCCACCAAAACAGGCGCGGATCGCGCCGTGGCCGGCGAGCTGCGCAAGCTTTCCCACAATCTTGAACGCAGCGCCGAGACGCTGGCCAAGCCGCCGCTCTTGTCGGCGACAGAGCCCGTGCCGCTGCCTGTACCCGCGCCCGTCGAAGTTTCTCCGCCACCGAGCAAAGCTGGCAAGGCAGGCCCGGGAGCCGGTACGCCCAAAGGCCCCGCCGTGCGGTCGCCGCGCGAGCCGTACACGGCATCCTTCATGGCCTTTGTGGGCGAGCAGGGAGAGATGATTACGCCGCCGGTGGAGGCGAGCGGATTTTTTGAGAGCCAATTGCGCCGTCAATTCCGCGACCGCGTGCAGTCGTTCGTGATGGACATCTTGAAACTGGACGGACAAGCCGTCGGCTACGTGGCCGTGGGTGATAAAGACCAGCGACAGGTCATCGAGGTGGTGTTCACGCCGGTGGAAGCGGTCGGGGGCGGGCGACAAGTGGGCGTGTTCCTGTTGGGATTCCCGATGCAGACGCGCGGCGAACAGACCTTGAGCGAGGTGAGCGCCGTGCAGAGCGGCCTGTGGGTGGGCGGCGAAATCCATTCGCACACCATCCCAACGGCCTGTCAGCAGCCGTTGGCGGCGTGGCTGAAACAAGCGACCGCGACCAGCAAAGCCGACGACGCGGAGTCGTACGGCACGGCGGATCTCTGCGGCATCCCGTACGGGGTGTTTTACACGCCGCTCAACGACGGCTATGGGCTGCCCGTGGCGTACAAGGTGGGCCTCTATTCGTGGGCCGAGCCGTTGGCGATGAAGGCCGACCTGCGCGCGCAAGTGCTGGGGGTCGGCAGCGTGATGGGCTTGGTGGCGATGGCGCTGAGCTGGCTGCTCTCGCACGGACTGGCGCAGCCGCTGCGGCGATTGCACAAGGCCACGCTGCGATTACAGAGCGGGGATTACTCGGCGCGGCTGCCCGTGCCGGGCCGCGATGAGATTGGGCAATTGACGGCGGCCTTCAATGCGACGGCCGAGCAGTTGGCGCAGAAAGAGCGCCTGCGCGAGGTGTTGAACAAAGTGACCGACCCCAACGTGGCCGAGCAACTCTTGGCGCGCAACGGCGCATTGGGCGGGGAGACGCGGCGCATGACGGTGCTCTTCTGCGACATCCGGCGGTACACGGAATTGACGGCGGGACTGCCCCCGCAGCAGATCGTGGCGTTGCTCAACGAACACATGACGGCGATGACGCGTGTGGTGCATCAGAACGGCGGCGTGGTGGACAAATTTGTAGGCGATATGGTGATGGCGGTGTTCGGCGCCGTCACCGAAGATTTGCAAGCGCCGGCCCACGCGGTGGCTTGCGCACGCGGGATGCTGGCGGAGCGCCAGCACCTCAACGACCTCACCGGGCGCGACATCAAGGTGGGCATCGGCATCGCCACTGGCGAGATGCTGGCGGGATTCATGGGTTCAGCGAACCGGCTCAATTTCACCGTCATTGGGCGCGGCGCCAATCTGGCCAGTCGCCTGTGCAGTGCGGCGCGGCCGATGGAGATTTTGGCGGACGAAGCCACGTTCGACGCCGCGCAGGAGCAGGGCGAGATGTTGCCGCCGCTGGAGATCAAAGGATTTTCCGAGCCGCAGGGGGTGTATCGCTTGGCTGGTGCGGCCACTCTTTCCAGCAGCATTTCCTCTAGCACAAAACCAGCCTGACGCGGCGGCGGACCGGGGTGGCGACGGGCCAAAAATCGTGCGGATTTCGCTGAATGCCCCGCAACAGCACCGCGTCAAAAAACCGGGCTGGAATAGCCCACGAACATGATGAAGCTTCTCGGCAGCAAGTATCGTTTCTGCGACGGCCTTTCGCGGCGCAGCTTTTTACAAATTGGCGGACTGGCGATGGGCGGCATCGGGCTGCCGCAATTGCTCAGTGCGGAGGCGCAGGCGGGCAAGCGGCGCGGGCACAAAGCCGTCATCATGATTTTCCTGCCGGGCGGGCCGTCGCACCAGGACATGTTCGATTTGAAGCCCGACGCGCCCAAGGAATTCCGCGGCGACTTCAAGCCCATCAACACGAACGTGGATGGCATCCAGATTTCCGAGCAGTTGCCGAAGATGGCGAAGCTGATGGACAAGTGCTCGATCATCCGCTCGATGGTCGGCGCGACGGGCGGCCACGACGCTTTCCAGTGCACCACCGGGCGCAAAAACAGCAATCAGCCCCCCGGCGGCTGGCCGTCGATGGGATCAGTGCTCTCGAAGATTGGCGGCAGCACCAACCGCGACATGGTGCCGTTCATCGGCCTCGCGCCGAAGATGGGCCACGCCCCGTGGTCTGACAACGGGGTGTCGGGTTTCCTCGGACCGGCGCACGGGCCGTTCCAGCCCAACAAAGGCGGCGGCATGGAAGACATGGTGCTCAATGGTCTTTCGCTGGATCGGCTGTCGGATCGCAAGACGCTATTCAGCAGCTTCGACAAATTCCGGCGCGACGTGGATCAGAACCGGCTTATGGAAGGGCTGGACGTTTTCAACGAGCAGGCATTTGGAGTGCTCACCTCCAGCCGGTTGCTCGAGGCGTTGGACGTTTCTAAGGAAGACCCGAAGATTCGCGACACCTACGGCAAAGGCGACCCGAAGAAC
Source organism: Pedosphaera sp. (assembly GCA_009695465.1). Lineage (GTDB taxonomy): Bacteria > Verrucomicrobiota > Verrucomicrobiia > Limisphaerales > UBA1100 > SYLI01. Next base: position 15,346 of record SIAW01000050.1, on the reverse strand, counting down.
CGCGATGACGGCGGGCCGAAGATGATGGAGCATTTCCTCGCTGCGCGGCGCCTCGTCGAAGCGGGCGCGCGGTGCGTCACGCTGGCGTTTAGCCGTTGGGATCACCACGGAGACAACTTCGGCGCGCTGCGCCAGGATCTGCCGCTGCTTGATCAAGGCTTGAGCGCGTTGATCACGGATCTGCACCAGCGCGGACTGGACAAAGATGTCTCGGTCGTCGTGTGGGGCGAGTTCGGGCGCACGCCCAAGATCAACAACGGCGGCGGCCGCGATCACTGGCCCAACGTCTCCTTTGCGCTGCTCTCCGGCGGCGGCATGCGTCACGGCCAAGTCATTGGCTCGACTGATAAGATTGCCGGCGAGGCCGTGGATCGGCCCGTGAAATTCGGCGAAGTCTTCGCGACGCTGTATCAGAGCCTCGGCATTGACGTGCACAAGGTCAACGTCAAGGACCTCGGCGGCCGCCCGCAGCACTTGGTGGATCCGGACTGCCATCCGATGCGCGAATTGATCTAGTTTTTGACCCGGTAAATTTTGATCATGTGAACTGAACCAACAGGAACTCATCATAAGGAAGACGACATGCTGAAAATATTTGGGAACTTCAACGGCCGCGATTGTGACGGCATCTCCCGGCGAAACTTCCTGCAAGTGGGCTCCTTGGGCGCGGCGGGCCTCACGTTGCCCGGCCTGCTCCAAGCCCGCGCACTGGCCGCCACTCAAGGTCGGCAGGTGAAAAACAAGTCGGTGATTTGGGTCTGGCTTTCCGGCGGGCCCACGCACGTGGAGACCTTCGACCCGAAGATGGACGCCCCGTCGGAGTACCGCAGCTTGACCGGCGAATGCGCGACCCCCATCCCCGGCGTCACCGTGGGCGGCACCTTCCCGGAGATCGGCAAGGTGGCGGACAAGATGGCACTGGTCCGTTCCTTCGCGCACGGCAACAGCAGCCACGGCACGGCCACTACTTGGGTGATGACCGGCTACGAAGATCGCGAAAACATGAAGCCTTCGTTAGGTTCCATCATCGCCAAGGCATCGGGCACCACCAATCCCCGCACGGGCATGCCCACTTACGTCCGCATGGGCGCCATCCGCAGCGACGGTCCGGGCTGGTTGGGCACACAATTCCAAGCGCTTGATCCCAGCGGTCAGGCTCGCAAGAACATGGAACTGGAAATGGACAGCTCGCGCATGGAGAACCGGCGCGGTCTGCTCAACGGGCTGGACACCATCAGCCGCACGGTGGATCGCTCCGGCCAAATGGAAGGGCTGGATGGGTTTGAGCAGCAGGCTTTCAATCTGGTTTTGGGCGACGCCAAGGGCGCCTTTGATATCAACAAGGAAAGCGCCAAGACCCGCGAGCGTTACGGCAAAGGGTTGGGCGAGCAACTTCTGCTGGCGCGCCGCCTCTGCGCGGCGGGCTGCGGATTTGTCAGCATCAACTACGGCGGCTGGGACATGCACGGCAGCTTGGTGCGCAGCATCACCTCCCGCGCGCCGCAGATGGATCGCGGCCTGTCGGCGTTGATCTCGGATTTGCATGAAAGCGGGCAGAGCGAGGACACGCTCGTCGTGATCACCGGCGAATTTGGCCGCACACCGCGCGTGAACAAGAGCGCTGGACGCGACCACTGGGGCCGTCTCTGCACGCTGGCGCTGGCTGGCGGCGGACTGCGCATGGGCCAAGTCATCGGCCGCAGCTCGCGCAACGTCGAGGTGCCCGAGGAAGGGCCAGTGCATCCGCAAGACGTGATGGCCACCATCCTGCACATGTACGGGCTGGATCCCAAACTGCAATTCACCAACCCGCAGGGTCGGCCCATGTACATGATTGAGCAAGGCAGGCTCATCAAGGATCTAGTTTAAGCCCACGGCAACGCGGCACCAATAATTCAGCACCCAGAAAAGGATTATCGTGTTAACCATCCAAGGCGGACAGAGCGGCAAATACTGCGACGGACTCAGCCGGCGCAGCTTCCTGCAGATCGGCAGTCTGGCGATGGGCGGCATCGCGTTGCCGCAGCTTCTGCAGGCCGAGGCGGCGGCGGGCGCGTCTGCCCAGCGGCAGAAGGCCATCATCATGGTCTATCTTCCGGGCGGGCCGTCGCACACCGACATGTACGACATCAAGGAAGATGCGCCCAAAGAATATCGCGGCGACTTCTCGGCCATTGACACCAACGTGCGCGGCATCCGCATCTGCGAACATTTCCCGCGCGTGGCGCGCATGTTCGACAAGTTCGTGGCCATCCGCTCCACGGTCGGGCAGTTTGAGGATCACAATCCCTTCGACTGCATGACCGGGCGCACGCGCCAGCGGCCGATGCCCGCGGGCGGCTGGCCGAGCATCGGCGCGGTGATGGGCAAGCTGCAAGGCGGCGGTCTGCATGGCACGCCGGCGTACATCGACCTCAACGGGCAGGCCGTCGGGCCGGGCTTTTTGGGCACGCCGTACAAGGCATTTGCCCCCAGCGGCGAAGGGCGGACGGATCTCTCGCTCAACGGCATCACGGTGGATCGCTTGGAAGACCGCAAGGGTCTGCTCAAGAGCTTCGACCAGATGCGGCGTGACGTGGACAACTCGCGCAAGATGGACGGCTTTGATGCCTTCAACCAACAAGCCTTTGGCGTGATGACTTCCACGCGCCTGCTCGATGCGCTGGATTTGAAGAAAGAGGATCCCAAGGTGTTGGAGCGCTACAAAACCAACGGCGACGTGGTGCAATCCTTCTGCACGGCGCGGCGTTTGGTGGAGGCGGGAGCGCGGTTTGTCAGTCTGGCTTGGGGCGGCTGGGACACGCACGGCAACAATTTCGGCCAACTGAAAAACCAACTGCCGCAGTTGGACACCGGACTGAGTGCGCTGGTGGGCGATCTGGCCGACCGCAGCATGCTCAACGACGTGACGGTGGTGGTGTGGGGCGAGTTTGGCCGCACGCCGCGCGTGAACGCCGGGGCGGGCCGCGACCACTGGCCGCGCGTGATGGGGACCCTCATGGCCGGCGGCGGCATGAAGACCGGGCAGGTCGTTGGAGCCACGGATCGCGAAGGCGGCGAGGCCAATGATCGGCCGGTGCACATCCAGGAAATTTTCGCCACGATGTACCGCAACATCGGAATCAACGTGAACACGGTGGCAATCCCCGATCTGAACGGTCGGCCGCAGTTCTTGGTGGACGGCGGGCGTCAGCCGCTGGCAGAGCTCGTGTAGCGCGTACGGATTTAGAGTTCATCGGGCCGACGGAAGTTCCCGTCGGCCTCGGTGTTTAATAAGACAACGATGCTGAGAATCTACGGCCAGGGATCACGGTTCTGCGACGGGGTGTCGCGCCGCAACTTTCTGCAGATCGGCGGGCTGGGCATGGGCGGACTGGCGTTGCCGCAACTGCTCCAGGCCGAGGCGCAGTCCGGCGGCCGTCCGACGCACAAGTCGGTGATCATGATCTATCTGCCCGGCGGCCCGCCGCATCAGGACACATTCGACCTGAAGCTGGATGCGCCGCGCGAGGTTCGCGGTGAGTTCCGCGCGATCCCCACCAACGTCGCCGGCATTCAGATCTGCGAGCATCTCCCGCGACTGGCGCGCATCGCCGACAAGTACGCCCTCATCCGCTCGATGGTGGGCGCAAAAGACGACCACAGCGATTTCCAGTGCATGACCGGACGGCTGCTGGGCGGCAAGCCGCCGCAGGGCGGGTGGCCGAGCTTGGGCGCGGCGATCTCGCGGTTGCAAGGCGCGGCGCATCCCGGGGTGCCGCCGTTTGTCGGGCTGGAGCCGGTGATGCAGCACAAGCCGTACAACGCCGCCACACCGGGATTCCTCGGCAGTGCGTGCAGCGCGTTTTCGCCCAGTGGCCGCGGTCGCGCGGACATGTCGCTCAACGACATCACGCTGGACCGGTTGGACAATCGCAAGGCGCTGCTCGGCGGCTTCGATCAATTCCGCCGCGCGGTGGACGCCAGCGGCAAAATGGACGGCATGGACGCTTTTCAGCGGCAAGCCTTTGGCGTGCTCACCTCCAGCAAGCTGGCCAGCGCGCTGGATCTGGGCGCGGAAAGCCGGGGCGCGTTGGAGCGTTACGGCAAAGGCGATCCCCGCCCGCGTGGCGATGCGGCCCCGCGGCTGCCGGAGCAATTTCTGTTGGCGCGGCGATTGGTGGAGGCGGGCGCGCGCGTGGTGACGGTCGCGTTTGGCTTTTGGGATTATCACGGCAACTGTTTTAAGACTGCGCGCGAAGATCTGCCGATGTTCGATCGCGGTGTGAGCGCGCTCATCGAGGATCTGCACGAGCGCGGGATGAGCAAGGACGTGAGCGTGGTGGTGTGGGGCGAATTTGGCCGCACGCCGAGGATCAACAAAGATGCTGGGCGCGATCACTGGCCCGGCGTTTCCTGCGCGCTGCTGGCTGGCGGCGGCATGCGCACGGGGCAGGTCATTGGCTCCACCGACCGCATTGGCGGCGAGGCGGCCGATCGGCCCGTGCACTTCGGCGAGGTGTTCGCCACGCTCTATCGCAACCTCGGCATTGATGTGAACACGGCGACGGTCACCGACCTCTCCGGCCGCCCGCATTACCTCGTGGAAAACGGGCGCCAGCCGATTGCGGAGCTCGTGTAACTTTTTGGAAAAATTGGCGCGGGTGGGGCTGAATAGCACACCGGCAGTGGCTGTCCAAGAACCGGATAATTAGCACAACAGCGGTAAATTCTGCGAGAAAACAAAGGCGCATTATGTTGAAAATCTGGGGCGGGAAAAATGACGGGTACTGCGACGGCGTTTCGCGGCGCAGCTTTTTGCAAATCGGCGGCTTGGCGATGGGGGGTATGGCGTTGCCCCAATTGCTGCGCGCGGAAGATGCGTCGGGCATCCGCAACTCCCACAAAGGCGTGATCATGATTTACCTCGGTGGCGGCCCCAGCCATCAGGACATGTACGACATCAAAGAAGAGGCGCCGTCGGATTATCGCGGCGAGTTCTCCGCCATCTCCACCAGCGTGCCGGGCATCCGCCTGTGCGAGCACATGCCGCGCATCGCCGCCAACATGGACAAGTTTGTCGCCGTGCGCTCGGTCGTGGGCAGCGAAGGCGACCACAGCAGCTACCAGTGTTTGACCGGCCGGCAGATGCGCGAGAAGCCGCAGCCTTCGGGCGGCTGGCCGGAGTTGGGTGCCATCCTCTCCAAGGCGATGCCGACCGCCGAAAAGGGCGCGCCGCCGTACATCAGCATGATGGGATCGCGCAGTGGCGGCGGTTATCTGGGTTCGGGCTACCAATCTTTCTCGCCCAGCGGCAAAGGTGTGAGCGACATGAAGCTCAACGACATCACGCTCAGTCGGCTGGAAGATCGCAAGGGATTGCTGGGCAGCTTTGATCAGTTGCGCCGCGATGCCGACAACAAAGGATTGATGGCGGGTGCGGACAAGTTCAACCAGCAAGCCTTTGATGTGATCACCTCGAATCGGCTGGTGGATGCGCTCAGCTCCAGCAAGGCCGATCCAAAGGATGTGGAACGCTACAACAAAGTGGGTGGCGGTGGCCGCGAACGCAACAACGGCGAGATGACGCGCTTCCTCACTGCCCGCCGCCTCATTCAGGCCGGCGCACGTTGCGTGACGCTCAACTTTGGTGGTTGGGATACGCACGAGAGAAACTTCACCACCCTGCGCCGGCAGTTGCCTGCGTTGGATCACGGCGTGGCGTGTTTGGTGGAAGACCTGCACGCATGCGGGCTGGGCGATGACGTGAGCGTGGTGGTGTGGGGCGAATTTGGCCGCACGCCCAAGGTCAACAAGAGCGCGGGCCGCGACCACTGGCCGCGCGTGATGGGAACTTTGCTGGCCGGCGGCGGCATGAAGACCGGACAGGTCATCGGGGCCACGGATCGTTTTGGTGGCGAGGCTGCCAATCGCGCAGTGCATGTCGAAGAGATCTTCGCCACGCTGTATCACAACTGCGGCATTGATGTGCGCAGCACGACGCTGACAGATCTGTCGGGCCGGCCGCAGTATCTGGTCACCCCCGGCCGCACGGCGATGCGCGAGCTGGTCTAATTTGTCAGGAAACCCTGCGTGTGGCCGACGGGAATGATCCGACGGCCCGCGCTGTGTAAACGGAAATTGAAATTGAAATGGGGCGGCAGGCCCCGCGCAACGTCGGCAGAGATGCCGGCTCAACAGGAAGAATAGGCTTATGAAAAAGATGTGGATGATTGCGACGTTGGGCGTCGCCGCAGCGGCCGTCACGGCGACCGCCAAACCGACCGCGCTGGATCTGAGCGCGCAGTCCGGCACGGGCGCCAAGCAGTTTGTCTTGAAGGGCAAACATTCGCGCCAACAACTGGTGGCCAGTGCCGCCGAGGCGGATAAACAAGTGGACGTGTCGCGCCAGGTGAAATACACCGCCGCACCCGCCACGATCGTGGCCATCACTCCCGCGGGCTTGGTCACGCCTTTGGCCGATGGCGAGGCCACCATCACCGCGCAGCATCCCGACGGACTGACTTCCACGGTGAAGGTGTCGGTGAAGGAATTTGGAATCGTGCAGCCCATCAACTTCGGCAACGAGATCGTGCCGATCTTCACCAAGGCCGGCTGTAACAGCGGCGGTTGCCACGGCAAATCCGGCGGGCAAAATGGTTTTGCGCTCTCGCTTCTGGGCTTCGAGCCGCAGGAAGACTACGAGTATCTCGTCAAGGAATCCCGCGGACGCCGCCTCAGCCCGACCGCACCGGCCAACAGCCTGCTGCTGCTCAAGGCGTCGGCGGCTCTGCCGCACGGCGGCGGCAAACGGATCGATCCTGACTCCTACGATTTCCAGCTCATCACGCGCTGGGTGGCACAGGGCGTGCCGTACGGCAAAGAGGGCGACCCCACCGTGACACGCTTGGAGGTGTTCCCGAAACATCGGCTCGTGACCGCCAAAGGCGCCCAGCAGATGACGGTGACGGCCACGTACAGCGACGGCCACACCGAGGACGCCACGCTCAGCGCAACCTACGAGACCAACGACAAAGAGATTGCCGAGGTCAGCGGCTCCGGCCACGTCACCTTCTTCGAGCAACCGGGCGACGTTTCCGTGATGATCCGTTACTTGGGCCAAGTGGCGGTCTATCAAGCCAGCGTGCCGCTGGGCGTGGTGGTGGCCAAGACGCCCGAGCCGCGCAACTTCATTGATGATCTGGTGTTCAAGAAACTGCGGCTGGTGGGCATGCCGCCCTCCGACGTGTGTGACGACGCGACTTTCCTGCGCCGCACGGGCATCGACATCGCCGGCCGCCTGCCCACCGTGGTGGAGTCCGAAGCGTTCCTCAAGAACACCGATCCGGCCAAGCGCGACAAGTGGATTGACCAACTGTTGGCCAGCCCGGAGCACGCGGATTTCTTCGCCAACAAATGGGGCGCACTGCTGCGCAACAAGCGCGGCGACGCCAACGACATGCGCGGCAACTTCGCTTTCCACACGTGGATCCGCGACGCCATCAACCGCAATTTGCCCTACGACGAGTTCGCCCGCGCGGTGCTGGCCGCCTCCGGCGACATGAACGACAACCCCGCCGCCACGTGGTATCGCGAGGTGAAGACCATGCAGACGCAGATGGAAGATACCGCCCAGCTTTTCATGGGCACGCGCCTGCAATGCGCCCAGTGCCACCATCATCCTTTTGAAAAATGGAGCCAGCGCGATTACTACAGCTTCGGCGCGTTCTTCTCCACGGTCGCCCGCAAGCCCGGTCGCAGCCCCGGTGAAGAGGTGATCTATCACCAGCGCCGCGCCGCGCAGACGCAGAACAAGAAGAACGGCGAGAACGTCACCGCAGCGGGCTTGGGCGAGCAGCCCGTGGTGCTCACAGTGGATGATGACCCCCGGCACGCGTTGGTGGATTGGCTGGCGCAGCCCAACAACCGGTTCTTCGCACACACGTTGGCCAACCGTTACTGGAAACATTTCTTCAACCGCGGCTTGGTCGAGCCAGAGGACGACATGCGCGAGACCAACCCGCCGGTGAACCCGGAGCTGTTGGAGGCGTTGGCGCAGAGCTTCATCAAAGGCGGCTTCGACATGAAGGGCCTCATCCGCAACATCTGCCAGTCGCGGACGTACCAGCTCAGCTCCATCCCCAATACACACAACGCGAAGGACAAGACCTATTTCTCGCGCTACTATCCCAAGCGCCTGAACGCGGAGGTGTTGTACGACGCCATCAACTCGATGACGGGTGCGCAGACCAGCTTCACCGGCCTGCCGGTGGGCACGCGCGCGGTGCAGTTGCCCGACAACAGCTTCAACAGCCAGTCGTATTTCCTGACGGTGTTCGGCCGGCCCGATTCGTCCAGCTCCTGCGAATGCGAGCGCTCCAACGACGCGAGCTTGGCGCAGAGCCTGCACCTGCTCAATTCCAAGGACATCCAAGGTCAGTTGAGCAGCGGCAGTGGTCGCGCGGCCAAGTTGGCTGGGGAAAAGACCCGCGAAGACGACGTGAAGATCCGCGAGCTGTTCATCCTGGCCTTCTCGCGTGAGCCGAGCGCTGGCGAGGTGTTCTTGGCGCGGCAACACATGGCGCGCGAGATTGACGACGGCAAAGGCGTCAAGAAACCGGTGGAGAAACAGACGGCCTACGAAGACGTGATCTGGGCGCTGTTCAACACCAAGGAATTCTTGTTCAACCACTAATCCTGCGCGTCACCCATGCCAGTTACGCCGCACGAACGGGCCGCTAGGATTGGCTGTCAGGAATTCCGCCAGCGACTGGCGATGGATCGCCGCGGATTTGTCCGCGCAGGCATCGCGGGCGTGGCGGGGCTGACGCTCTCCAATCTGATGCGGATGGAAGCTGCCGCGCCGCGCAGCCGGGTTTCGCGCGACAAATCCGTCATCATCCTCTGGATGCGCGGCGGGCCAAGTCAGCACGAGACTTGGGATCCCAAACCCTATGCGCCCTCGGATTATCGCGGCTCCTTCGGGGCCATGCCCACCAAGGTGCCGGGCATCCAGATCTGCGATCTCTTGCCGCGCTGCGCAGGAATCATGGACAAGTTCTCGGTCATCCGCAGTCTGCATCACACCGATGCCGGCCATTCCAGCGGCGACCAGATTATGTTCACGGGCTATCCCGCGCCCCTCAATCCGGCGGCCGAAGGGCCGGGCAATATCTATCCTAGTTGCGGCGCGATCGTGTCCAAACAGTTGGGCCATCTGAACCCGCGCCTGCCTGCCTACGTGATGATCCCGCGCATCAACCCCGGTGTGGGCGCGGCGTATCTGGGCAGCAAATTTGCGCCGTTTGAGACAGGGGCTGATCCCGCGACCGAAGGCCCCTTCAGCGTGCCGAACTTTTCTTTGACCGAAGGGATTGACTTGCAGCGTTTGGGATCGCGCCGCGATTTGACGTCTGGATTTGATCAGATCCGCCGCGCCGCCGACAACAGCGGGCAGATGGCGGTGATGGATCAATTCCAGCAGAAGGCGTGGGATTTGCTGGCCAGTCCGCAGGCGCGCGACGCCTTTGATTTGGACGCTGAATCGCGAGCGGTGCGCGAGCGGTATGGATTCATGCCGCGATACGATGCGCCGACCCCCGACCGTTGCGGCGTGCCGGCGTGGAGCCAGCGCATTTTGCTGGCGCGACGACTTGTGGAGGCGGGCGTGCGATTGGTGACGGTGGACGTGCGCTGGTGGGACACGCACGTCAAGGGCTACGAATCCATGCGCGACGGTTTTCTGCCGCGCTGGGATCAGGCGTACACGGCGCTCATCGAGGATCTGCAGGCGCGCGGCATGTTGGAGAGCACGATGGTCATCGCGTGGGGCGAATTTGGGCGCACGCCCAAGGTCAACGCCACTGGGGGTCGTGATCATTATCCCAACGTCTTCAGTGCGGCGTTGGCCGGCGGCGGCATCAAGGGCGGTCGCGCCATCGGCACATCGGATTCCAAAGGGGCGGAGCCCAACGACCGGCCGGTGCGCCCGCAGGAAGTGCTGGCCACGATGTACCGGCACATGGGCATCGACACCAAGGAGCAGTACAAGGATTTCGCGGGGCGCCCGCATCCGGTGTTGCCCTTCGGCGAGCCCATTGACGAGCTGCTTGCATGAGGCAAACGGCTCGGCGCCCTATCGCTGCGGCAGGATTTCCACTGCATTTTTTGCTCATCACAAATGCGTAAACGCATTGATGACCGGCGCGCGAGGCAACGTCCAAATGCCCGAGCCACACGCACTCCCGGCGGCGTGGATTCAAGAGTAGCCAGTGAACGGAACGGGAACGAGGCACAGGAATGACCATGAAGGCACATAGCGTATTTTTCATCGCGGGCATCGCCATTTTGCAATTCGCCAACGCCGTGTGGGCGCAGTCGCTGCCCAGCGCCCGGCTCGGCTCGGTTTTCCCCGCCGGTGGCAAGCAGGGCGCCACGGTGGATGTCACCGTAACCGGCACGGATTTGGACGAGGTCAAGTCGCTGGGATTTTCCCACGCCGGCATCACCTCCAAACCCAAGGCTGACGCCGCGGGCCAGCCGTTGCCCGGCCAATACACCGTGACCATCGCGGCCAATGTGCCGCTGGGAATCTACGACGCCACCGTGGGCGGTGGACGTTACGGCACCTCCAACGCGAGGGCGTTTGCGATCGGCGATCTGGCTGAGGTCAATCTCACTGCCGCGACTACGCCGGAGACGGCGATGGCGGTGCCCATCGGCACGGTCGTCAACGGCCAAGCGGCCTCGCGCGCGTATCACCATTTCAAGTTCACGGCCAAGGCCGGCCAGCGCGTGCTCATCGAATGCGCGGCGCAGGAGCTGGATTCAAAATTGGAGCCGGTGTTTGTCGTGCGCGACGCGGGCGGCCGGGAGTTGGAGCGCAGCCGCCGCGGTGCGACCATTGATTTCGCCGCGCCGGCCGATGGCGAATATCAGGTGTTGCTGCACGATTTTATTTACGGCGGCGACGCCGAGCACGTGTACCGGCTGGCCATCTCGCAGCGGCCGCAGATTGATTTCATCGTCCCGCCCATCGGCGAGGCGGGCAAAGCGGGGCAGTTCACGCTGTACGGGCGCAACCTGCCCGCTGGCCAGCCCGCGCCGCAGGCGACGTTGAACGGCAAGCCGCTCTTCATGCAGGTGGTCACCATCACGATGCCCGGCGACGCGGCGGCGCGCACGACCTTGGGCGGCGCGATGCCAGCCGGGCCAGCGCAGGCGACGTTGGACGGGATCGAATATCGGCTGCCCAGTCCCAACGGCACCTCCAATCCGGTGCGTGTTTATTTTGCCGACGCGCCAGTGATTGCCGAGACGGCGCAGCCCAATGACAAGCCGGATCAGGCGCAGAAACTGACGGTGCCCTGCGACGTGGCTGGGCGGTTTTTCCCGCGGCGCGATCGCGATTGGATGACCTTCGACGCGAAGAAAGGCGAGGCTTACCAGATTGAAATGGTGGCCGAGCGGCTGGGCGCGCCGGTGAATCCGTTCTTGCGCGTGGAGCGCGTCACCAAGGCGGCGGACGGCAAGGAGCTAGTCACCCTCGTGAAGGAATCGTCGGAGACACCCTCGGCCAGCGTCAGCCCGGTGTTCAACACCAGCACCCCCGATCCGGCGTTCCGCTTTGAAGCAACGGAAGACGGGACGTACCGGCTCCTGACATTCGACTTGTATAATCAAGGCGCGCCCGACGCGCTCTATCGCCTGTCCATCCGCAAAGAAGCGCCGGATTTCCGTTTGGTGGCGATGCTGGAACCGACGCTCGGGGCGCAGAATCAGCCGGTGGGGATCCGCACGGCCTTCCTGCGCTGCGGCGACGTGTTGCCGGTGCGCGTGTTCGCGTTTCGCCGCGACAGTTTTGTCGGGGACATCGAGTTGAGCGTGGCGGGATTGCCCGCGCAGATTACTGCGGGGCCGTCCATCATCCGCGCGGGCAGCACGGGCGAGTTGTTGCTGCTGCAGGCCACGACCAACGCCGCCACGTGGGCCGGCCGCATCACCATCACCGGCAAGGCCAAGATCAACGGGGCCGACGTGACGCGAGAAGCGCGGACGGCCGATGTCACCAGCATCACCAACGACCAGCAGGCGAATCGGGCCAAGGCGCGCGCGCGGCTGACCAGCGGCCTGCAATTGACCGTGACGGCGGGCGAGACGGCCCCCGTCGCGCTGGCACCGGCGGAAAATAAAGTGTGGGAAAACTGCGTGTTTAACACCATGCAGATCCCCCTCAAGATCACCGCCGATGTGGGCTTCAAAGAAGTGGAGAAGGACGTGCTGCTGCACGGGCACGGGGTGCTGGCCCAGTTCAAGGCCGTCAAGGTGGCCAAAGACAAGGCCGACGCGCCCATCGAGTTGAACCTGACCACCTACAAACTGCCGGCGGGAACGCACACGCTGTATTTCCAGTCGCAGATGAAGGGCAAGTACAAGAAGGATTCCGACGCCAGCGTTGCCGCCGCCAAGGATGTGCAGAAGAAGGCGGACGATGCGGCCACTGCTGCCATCGCCGCGCTCAAGGTTGCGACCGACGCGCAGGTGGTCGTGGATAAAAACACGGCCTCCACACCGGCGCAGAAAGCCGAGGCCAAGAAGAAATCCGACGACGCCGCGACGGTCAACACGACTGCCGACACCGCCAAGAAAGCGGCCGCCGCAGTCGTGGCCAGAGTGACGGAGGGCAACAAGGCCAAGGATGCCACGGCGACGGTTTATTCCGCGCCGTTCACGGTGAAGATCACGGAGTCGCCCATCGAGCTGAAGCCCGTCGCCGCCGTCAGCACCAAGCAGGGCGACAAGTTGGAGATCACCGTCAACATCGTCCGCAAGTACGCCTTCAATGATCCCGTCACGCTGGCGGTGAATCTGCCCAAAGGCAGCACCGGTTTTACCGTGGCGCAGGTGACGATTGATAAAGATAAGACCGATGGCAAGCTGACCATCGCGGTGGGCGAGAAAGCGACCATCGGCGATCTCGCGCTGGAATTGGAAGCCTCGGTGAAAGTGCAGACCCAGACTATCAAGGTCACCCAGCCGCTGCCGTTGAAGGTGGCCGAGGTCAAGAAATAGCCGCAACCCACGTAACCGCTGCCCGTGAATTTAAGGAGAAGGATTGATCTGATGAAACACGCAAACTACACCCTCGTGCGAAGCGCCCTGTGCGCCGCCATTGTTGCCGGTGCTGCCACTACGGCGGTCGCCGCGCCCAAGCCGCTGCCAGTCGCGCCGGTGACGCGCGCCACGCCCGTGGATTTCCAGAACGAGATCCTGCCCATCTTCCGCAACAACTGCTTGGCCTGCCATAACCGCACCAAGGCCAAAGGCGATCTCATCTTGGAAACGCCCAAGGACATCCTCGCCGGCAAAGCCGTCACGCCCGGCGACGCACTCAAGAGTTTGCTCTTCAAGATGGCCAGCCACATGGAGGATCCGGTGATGCCGCCGCTGGACAACAAGGTCTCCGCGCGCTCGCTGGAACCGCAGGAGTTGGGCCTTCTGAAACTGTGGATCGAGCAGGGCGCCAAAGGCGAGGTGCGCACCGCGCGCAACATCGAGTGGCAGCCGTTGCCCGCGGGACTCAATCCCATCTACTCCGTCGCCGTCACAGCCGATGGCCAGTACGCCGCCGCTGGTCGCGCCAATCAGATTTTTATTTATCACCTGCCCACCAAGACCCTCGCTGCGCGGCTCACCGACGATGCCCTGCTCAAGAACGGCCTCTACAAACAAGGCGTGGCGCATCTGGACATGGTGCACTCGCTGGACTTCAACCACGACGGCACGCTGCTGGCCAGCGGCGGTTATCGCGAGGTGAAGCTGTGGCGCAAACAGGTGGACAAGCCGCTGCGCGCGCTACCCATCAATTCCGACACGGCCATTCTCGATGTCAGTCCCGACGGCAAATGGCTGGCCGCCGCCGAGGGCAATGACATCAAGCTCATTGATTTTGCCACCGGCACCGCTGCCAAAACTTTCGCAGGCCACAAAGCGCCGGTCAGCGGACTGTCCTTTTCGCCGGACAACACGCGTCTGCTCTCCGGCGCGCAGGACGGCAATTTCACCGTGTGGACCGTGGCCGACGGCAAGGCCGCGACGCCGACGCTCGATAAGCCCGTGAAGATCAACGCCGTCGCGTGGGCCACCAGCGGCAAGGTGTTTGTCACCGCGCAGGAAGACGGCCTCATCCGCTCGTGGCTGTTCAACGACAAGCCCGAGAAACCGGCGGACGCCATCAAGGCGCACAAGGAATTGAAGGGGCACACGCTGCCCGTCGCGGCGTTGGCGCGCGTGGCCAGCGCGCCTTCGCAGATTCTTTCCGGCAGCAAAGACGGCACCGTCCGCCATTGGGACGCCGACGCCGGCACCAGCCTGCGCTCCATGTCGCACGGCACCCCCGTCACCGGCGTCGCCGCCAGTCCGGATGGACTGCGCTTTGCCTCCGCCAGCGAGAACAACACCGCGCGGGTTTGGAACGCCGCCACCGGCGCGCAAGTGGCCGAGGTGCGCGGACAGCGCGAACCCAAGCTGGATCAGGGCCGCAAAGATCGCCTCGCCACCTTTGCCAAAGGCGAGGTCACCTATCACACCGGCAACGTGAAGGCCAAACAGGACGCCCAGAAAACTGCCGACGAACGCATCAAGAAATCCGATGAGGCCAAGAAAAAGGCCGAGGCCATGCCCATCGCCGAGAAGAAGACCGCGCTGGACAAGGCAGTTGCGGAGAAAAAGGTGATCGAGGATTCGCTCGTCAAATTCAAGACGGACATCGAGGCGGCTGGAAAGGAATTTGAGGCTGCGGACACCATCGCCAAGGATTCCGAGACCGCCGCCGGAAAAGCCAAGGCCGATGCCGTGGCCCCCACCGCCGACGCCACCGCCAAGGCCGCCGATGTTACGGCAAAGAAAACCGCAGCCGCCGCCGCGATGAAACAGGTGGAGACCCTCGTCACCACCCAGCAGAAACCCGCCGAGACCAAACTGGCCGCCGAGCAGAAGGCTGTTGTGGACGATGGCAAGGCGAGCAAGGACGCCGACAAGGCGTTGACCGATGCCAAGGCCAGTGCAGTGACTCTCACCGCCGATGCCACCGCCAAGGCCACCGATGCTACGGCAAAGAAAACCGCAGCCGCCACCGCGCTGAAACAGGTGGAGACCCTCACCACCACCCAGCAGAAGCCCGCCGAGACCAAGCTGGTCGCCGAGCAGAAGGCTGCTGTGGACGCCGACAAGGTGAGCAAGGACGCCGACAAGGCGTTGACCGATGCCAAGGCCAATCACGTTAAGGCGCAGTTGGCGTTTACCACCACCGACACTACCGCCAAAACGGCCGAGGCTGCCGCCAAAGTCATCGCGGCGGACGCCACCA
>SIAW01000049.1 GCA_009695465.1 Pedosphaera sp. | reverse complement strand
AAGCCCACACCGGCTGCCAAGATGGCCATGAAGCCCGCCCATAACAGCCGCATCCGATTCTGTTCACTCATGTCGTTACCCTTTCAGCAAAGCAGGCTCGCCTCGTAAATTCCGATGGGAACGCCTCCATTTGCGTGGCTTTTGCTACTCGGAACTCACTGCGGAGTCAACGCAATTCCCGACATCTGCCCAGCGAGTGCATCATTTGACAGCCTGAGAATCCGCCAGTAGATTCGCGCCGTTGGTTGCTGGAATCAGCAAGGAGTCCCATGCGCGCTCTCCCAGTTTTTTCATCGTTGACCCTCGGTGCATTCATGCTGCTCGCGGTGCGCCTCGACGCCGCGCCTGCCGCGCCCGCTCCTCCCAAAGCAGGCGAGGCCAATGCGACCGCCAAAGATTTTTCGCCGCTGCAACTGGCGTTGCTCATGACCCAATCCATGACCGCGGGCGACCGCGTGGACGCCCTGCAGGCCATCGCCATCAATCGCGTGCACGCTGAAGATCACGACGGCGCCCAAGCCGTCCTGCAACAGGCGTTGGACTTGGTGAAAAAGCTGCCGCTCCTTAACCGCCGCGACGCGCTGCTCCAACTGGCCATCGCCTTCGCCGACGCGGGTAATTCGCGCCAAGCCAGATTGCTCATGCAACAACTGCCGCAAGCCATGCGCGACGGCGTGCGGACGTCTCTGGCGCTGCAACTGGTCAAGGAAGATGAGTTCGACGAAGCGATCCTGCTGGTTGATCAAGTCCAGGCCGAAGAACGCGAATCGCTGCTGCTGGCTCTGATCCCCGAACTCTCCGAGAAGGGAGAATTTGATCGCGCCATCGCCTTGGCCAAGCGCATGAGCGGGGTCGACCCTGAAGCCCGCGTACATGTCCTGGCCGGCATCGTCCAAGTCCTAGTGATGAAGGGCCAAATTGCCCGCGCCATCACGCTGGCCCAGCAACTGCCCGAAGAAATGCGCTTTGCCCCACTAGTGGGCATGATCCAACCCATCGCCGCAAAAGGCCAGATTGAGCAAGCCCTCGCGCTGGCCCACCAATTACCGGAGGACGAACGCATCGAGGCCCTCACCATGCTGGTTGAATTCCTGGCCTCCGAAGCCAAGGTCGAGCCTGTGCTGCTGGTACTGGTCCAACTGCCCATCGAAATCCGCCGCAACGCCACGCACTCGCTGGTCCTCGCCCTGATTGAGAAAGGCAAATTCAAAGACGCCATTCCCATGCTGGGCGAACTGCGAGGCAGCACCCAGGTTTCCGCGCACACCCAGATTGCCCGCCATCATCTCCGCGCCAAACAACCCAAGGAAGCCGCTGCATCCATCAAACAAGCCGAGCTGGCACTGGCCGACTGCAAAGAGGACGACCGCACGGAAGCCATGGCGGAGCTGTTTGGTTATCACACGTACGCCAACGACCTGCCTGCGGCATTCGCCTACTTCAAGCAACTGCCGCAAGAAGGCCGCATCGATGTTTTGCTCCACGCTTCAGAATTGCTGATGGACGAAGGCCCGCCCGCCCCCAAAACCGTCACCGCGTTGCTGCGCGAAGCGTTGCCGCTGGCCGCGGTGTTGAAAGGCGAGGAACGCACCGTGGCCATGGGCCAGATTGTGGCGCACTACGCGCGCGCCGGGGAGGCCAATCAGGCGCTGGCGCTCTTTGTTCAACTGCCCAAAGAAAGCCAGCAGCAATGCCACAACGAACTGCTGAACGCGCTGGTCAAGACCGGCGAGGTTGATAAGGCCATCGCGCTGGCAGCACCGATTGATGGGATGACCGAAGTGATGAGTGCGCTGGTCGCTGAAGGAAAAACCGCCAAGGCCGCTGAGATCATCAAATCCATCAAGGACAAAGAAAAGCGGACCGCGTGTCATCAGGCGGTCGTCACCCGATTGCAATCGGAGGGCCGCACGAAGGATGCGTTGGCGTGGCTGGCGCAGATGCCCCATTCCGCAGAGAAAAATGACCTGCTGCTGTCCCACGCCTTCACATATTTCACGGCCTCGACGCCGCGCGCTGAGGCGCTGCAACTCTTGTGGCAGTCGCTGGACTCGCTAACGAAGATGAGCCGCAGCAGCCGGCGCGAAGGTCTGCTACAACTGGCGCCGTTCCCCGCGTTGTACGGCAACAATCCTTACACGCAGGAAGAGGCGAAGGTTGTCGGGAAAATCGCCGCGCTGTTCAGCGCGCCCGGCAAATCCAAGTAGCGCGCGGGGCACCGCCCTCACCGGACCGCTTCGCCAAATTCCACGGCTTGCTCGTTCAACTCCGCACGCGGTCGCGACGCCGCAGCACCGGTGGGGCAAACTTCCTTGAGAGCGGCCACCAACCGCTCCAATTCGCGTTGCGGCATCTGCCCGTACACCGGCAAATACACGGTGCTGTCAATGCACGCCATGCACTGGCTGGGCGGGCCGGCAATCTCCTGTTCAGAACGGATGGCCCGCAGTTGCGTGGAGCTGCAGGTCGCATCAAACCCGCGCTCACGCAGCACCGTGACAATCTTATCTTTCTCCGCGCTGCACACCGGGAAAAGCCAGTAGGTGTTTGACGCGTTGCCCGCGCCGGGAATCTCCAGCACCTCGCGCAACTGCGCGCTGACAAAATCACCGGCAGCAATGCGGGTGTTGAGATAACCGTTGCGCACCTGCCCGAGGCGCCGCCGCAGCAACGCCAGTTGCGGCAGGGCCGGTTGTTGGCGGATGCGTGCGGGCAAGTCGCCGCCCTTGAAATTGCGCACCGCGGCGATCAGCCACTCATCGTGGTTGCCCCCCGCCAGATTGCAGAGCTTGACGAGCAGACCGTACAACACCGGCTGCGTCACCGCTTTCAACACCGCATACTTCACCGCGCGTTTGAAAAACTGCCAGCGTCCCTGCGCCGGATAACCCGCCAGCCGATCGCGCACCGCTTGGCGCAGCGTGGGACAGCACACACGCGCCATCGCCCCGCCGAAGGCTGTCGCGGTTTTGATGGCGCCAAAGCTGTAGAGACTGATGCCGCTGCGTGGGTCGCCCAGATAATCGGCGCAGCCGCGAAACGCTTGCGCGCAATCTTCCACCACGTGGATGTCGGGCCGATCCGCCACCGCTTCAAACACTGGCGCCATGTCCATGCGCGCGCCGTAAAGATGCGCGACCACGATGAGCCGGGTGCGCGGGGTGATGGCGCGGCGCAACACGTCCAGCCGCACCTGCAGCGTGGGGATCTCCAGATCCACCGGCACGACGACCAACCCGTGATGTCGCACGAGCGTGACCATGTCGGGGATGTTGATGCCGGTCATCACGACCTCCGAACCTTTGGGCAGCGCCAACGCCGACAGGAATGCGTCAAACGCCGTGCGCACCGAGAGCGCCACGACCGCCTCGTCCTCGCGCGACCACATCTGCTGGAGTTGCGCGTTGAGGCTTTCCCGTTTCAAGCCCGGCTGGAAGGTGAAACACACCGCCGCCAGCAGATCGCGGAAGGAGAAATCCAGTTGCTTGCGCGCGTACATCAGAAGCAGCCCAGCCATGCTCGCAGTCGCCGTACTGGGCACGACGTTAGCAAAGATTCCCTGCTGAATCAAGCCTTTTGCGCCGTTACTGCAGGCGCGACGCCTCAGATGAACGACTGGCCCAGCGGCTTGACGATCAGCTCGGGCACGTGCAAGCGCGCCGGCAATTTGGCCAGCGCCACGACGAGCGCGCCGATGTCCTCCGCCTTCAGGATTTTCGCGCGATGCTCCGCCGTCGGCGGCGTCGGCCGGCATTCCATGATGGGCGTGTCCACCTCGCCGGGGAACAGCGTGGTGATGCGGATGCCGTTCTGGCGTTCCTCCTCGCCCGCGGAAGTGCCCAGCGCGGCCATCGCAAACTTGCTGGCGTTGTACCCGATGCCGCCCAGCGGCGCGGCGCGCTTGCCGGAGGTGGAGCAAATGTTAATCACCAGCCCTTCCCCGTGCTTGCGCATGTACGGCAGTCCGTAATGCAGACAGTAAAACGCGCCGCTGGCGTTGATGGCCATGAGCCGATCCCAATCCTCGGGCGAAAGTTCCGCAGTGGATCGGCGCGGCACATTGATGCCCGCGCTGTTGACGAGCAGGTGCAGCCGGCCCAACTCACCGTCGAACCACTCAAACAATTTCTGCACGCTGGCGCGACTGGCCACGTCCACTTCGTGGGTGCGGATCATCCCGGCGTCCGCCTGCGCGGCCACGTCCGCCAACTTGTCTTTGCGGCGACCAGCGATGCCCACGCGCACGCCTTCCTTCGCCAGCGCCAAAGCAATCGCCGCGCCCATCCCCGTGCCGCCGCCCACCACCAATGCGTTTTGTCCCGTCAGATTCATATCGCGCAAAACATAATGACTGCCCGCCGCGAGCACAACGTCCTTCCGCCATCCCATCTTCAGAAAGTGGATTGCCAAAACTCCGCGCGCCCCGAAGACTCTCCACATGCTCACACGAACACTCGCCCTGCTTTTCTGCCTGCTCACTGCGTTGGCTTTTGCGGCGGAACCCAAGGTGTCGCTGATTGTTGGCCGTTGGTTGCCCGGCGAACACGAGAATGCCAACGACAAACCCAGCCCGTTGAAGGCGCCGTTCGGCATCGACTTCGACGCCAACGGCACGATGTGGATTGTTGAGCTGGGCGGCGGCCGAGTGCATCGCCGCACGGCCGACGGACAACTGGCCACGGTGGCCGGTGACGGCAGCAAAAGTTACAAGGGCGACGGCGGGCCGATGGGCAAGGCCACGTTTAACGGCATGCACAATGTGGCCGTCACTCCCGCTGGCGACGTGTACATCGCCGACACGTGGAACCATTGCGTGCGCCGGATCGCCCCAGCCAGCGGCGTTATCTCCACGGTGTTTGGCACCGGCCAAAGTGGCTTTGCAGGCGACGGCGGCCCGGCGGCGCGCGCGCAGTTCTTTGACGTGATGTGCATCACGCTCGCGCCGGACAACAGCGCGTTGTACGTGGACGACCTGCGCAACCGGCGCATCCGCCGTGTGGATTTCAAAACGGGCATCGTCCGCACCCTCGCGGGCAACGGCAAAGCGGGCGTACCCACCGACGGGGCGTTGGCGACCGAGAGTCCGTTGTCGGACCCGCGCGCTGTGGCACCCGATGCGTTGGGCAATGTGTACGTGCTGGAACGCGGCGGTCACGCATTGCGCGTGGTCCGGCCCGATGGCCGCATCTACACCGTGGCAGGCACGGGCAAGGCGGGCGCGGAGGATGGCCCGGCGTTGCAGGCGCGACTCAACTCGCCCAAACATCTCTGCGCAGATGCGACAAACAACATCCTCATCGCCGACGAAGGCAACGGGTTGATCCGCAAATATGATCCACGCGCCAAGACGTTGACGACGGTGCTGGGGCGCGGCCTCATCAAGCTCAGCCAACCGCACGGCGTCTGCTGGGAACAGAATCGCCTGTACGTCGTGGACACGGGACACGACCGCATCCTGCGCATCGAGGAGTGAAGCGACGCCTCGCGCTGGCCCGGATCACTCGGGCAACGCCAGCCGCAGATAGTCCGCTGCGTTTTGAAAACAGATGCGGCGCACCATGTCGCCCACCAGCGCGTCGTCGTTGGGCAGGCGGCCTTCCTCCATCGCACGCCCCAGCCAGTTACACAGTGTGCGGCGAAAATATTCGTGCCGCGGAAAGGAGAGGAACGACCGCGAGTCCGTCAGCATGCCGATGAAACGCGAGAGCAGTCCGCAACTGGCCAGCGCCTGCATCTGCCATTCCATGCCCTCCTGCTGGTCCAGATGCCACCAGCCGCTGCCGAACTGCATCTTGCCAGCGATGCCGCCTTGGAAATTGCCGATCATCGAGGCGAAGACATAATTGTCGGCGGGATTGTTGTTATAGAGAATGGTCTTGGGCAACAGCCCGTCCTCATCCAGCCGACTCAGGAACGCGCCCAGCGGAGCCGCTTGCGGCCAATCACCGATGGAATCGCAACCGATGTCCGTGCCCGCCGTGCGCAGGAGCCGCGCGCTGTTGTTGCGCTGCGGGCCAAGATGCAATTGCATCGCCCAACCTCGCTGCGCGTACCATTGGCCCAAGTGCAGCATCACATACGCGCCGAATTGCCGTTGCTGTTCGGGACTGGCGGCGTGCCCCGCGCGGGCGCGGTCGAAGATTGTCGCGGCGGCAGACGCGCTGGGAAATTCCGCGAAGCAATACGGGAAGCTGTGGTCGCTCAACCGCGCGCCCAGCGCGTGGAAATCCTCGATGCGCCGGGACAGCGCATCCATGAAACCGGCGAGCGTGCCGGTGTCCACGCCGCTGGCCGCAGCGAGCCGTTCCGCCCACGGATTGAACAGCGCCGGGTGATCAACACCCCACGCTTTGTCCGGACGAAAGGTGGGATAGACGCGCGTGCGCAGTGTGCTGGCGGCGATGGCCTGATGATGTTGCAGGCTGTCGGCGGGATCGTCGGTGGTACACAACGCGCGCACGTCGGCGCGTTGCAGCAAGCCGTGGACGGAGAATTGCGGCGCGGCCAGTTGCTCCTGCGCGCGGTCCCAGATGGACTGGGCGGTGTCCGCGTTGAGCAGTTCATCTATACCAAAGTGCCGCTTTAATTCCAGATGCGTCCAGTGATAGAGCGGGTTGCCCAGCGTGTGGGGCACGGTGCGCGCCCACGCCAGATATTTGGTGTGCGCCTCGCCGCGGCCGGTGATGAGTTCCTCCGGCTCGCCGTTGGCCCGCATGGCGCGCCATTTGTAGTGATCACCTTCCAGCCAGATCTCCGCGAGATTGGCGAAGCGCCGATCAGCCGCGATCTCCGCCGGCGAAAGGTGGTTGTGATAATCGAGGATGGGCTGCGCCGCGGCATGCTCGTGGTACAGCCGTCGCGCGGGCGCGTTGCCCAACAGAAAGTCGTCGTGGATGAACGCCATCGGGTGGGACTGCAATAGGCCAGGCGCGCGGCCTTGGCGAGTCAAAAGGTTTTTCCTGTGGCCACTGGCGGCGCTTTGCGCTAAAGAGCGTGCCTCTGCATTCCACATGACTGACGCTGCCGCCACGCCCCGACGCCCACAGGATTTGCGCAGCCATCGCTGGTTTGGGCCTGATGACCTGCGCTCCTTCGGCCATCGTTCGCGCCTCAAAGGCATGGGATTGTCCGACGCAGATTATCGTGGCAAACCGGTCATCGGCATTCTCAACACGTGGAGCGATCTCAACACCTGCCACTCGCATTTGCGCGAGCGCGCGCAGGACATCAAGCGCGGCGTGTGGCAGGCCGGCGGGTTTCCCGTGGAAGTGCCGGTGATGTCGCTGGGCGAGATGCTGATGAAACCCAGCACGATGCTTTACCGCAATCTGCTGGCGATGGAGACGGAGGAAGTGCTGCGCGCACATCCGATTGACGCGGCGGTGTTGATGGGCGGCTGCGACAAGACCACGCCCGCACTGCTCATGGGCGCCATCTCGGCCGATCTGCCCGTGATTTATTTTCCGTGCGGCCCGATGCTCACCGCACGTTGGGGCAAAGAGACCCTCGGCAGCGGCCACGCCGTCTGGAAATATTGGGCCGAACGTTGCGCGGGCAATCTGTGCGAGGAAGCGTGGGGTGAATTGGAAAATGCCATCGCGCGGTCGCCGGGCCATTGCATGACGATGGGCACGGCCTCCACGATGACGGCCATCGCCGAGGCGTTGGGCTTGTGTCTGCCGGGCGCTTCGTCCATCCCCGCGATGGTGAGCGAGCACGCCCGCATGGCCGCTGACTGCGGTCGCCGCGCCGTGGCAATGGCGTGGGAAGACCTGCGCCCTTCGCGCCTGCTCGACGCGCGCGCCTTCGAGAACGCCATCACCGTGGACATGGCCATCGGCGGTTCCACCAACGCCATCGTCCATCTGCTGGCGCTGGCTCGCCGCGCCAAAGTGCCGCTCTCGCTGGATGATTTTGACCGTCTCTCGCGCCGCACGCCCACGCTGGCCAACGTGCGTCCTGCCGGCGACAAATATCTGATGGAGGATTTCTATAACGCCGGCGGATTGCCCGCGCTCATGTCGCGCCTGCGACACCTGCTCCATCTGGATTGTCCCACCGTCACCGGCCACACGCTCGGTGACAACCTCGCCGATGCCACCGTGGTGGATGAGGATGTCATCCGGCCGCTGGATAATCCCGTGGCGACGGAGGGCGGCACCTTCGTGCTGCGCGGCAATCTTTCCCCGCACGGCTGCGTCACCAAACCTGCGGCGGCTGATCCGCGCCTGTTCCGTCATCGTGGCCGGGCGTTGGTGTTTGAAGATTACGACGACCTCAAGGCTCGCCTCAACCGCGACGACTTGGATGTCACCGCCGACTCGGTGCTGGTGCTTAAACACGCGGGACCGCAAGGCGGACCGGGATTTCCGGAGTGGGGCATGCTGCCCATCCCCAACAAACTGCTCAAGCAGGGCGTGCGCGACATGGTGCGCATCTCCGACGCGCGGATGAGCGGCACCAGCTTTGGCATGTGCATCCTGCACGTATCGCCGGAGGCGCATATCGGCGGGCCGCTGGCATTGGTGCGCACGGGCGATGAGATTGAATTGGATGTGCCCGATCGCCGCCTCCACCTCTGCGTGGACGATGCGGAACTGGCCCGTCGCCGCGCCGCGTGGCGACGGCCTGCGCCACGGTACGAGCGCGGCTACGGCAGGCTCTTTCTCTCGCACGTCACGCAGGCGCACGAGGGTTGCGACTTTGACTTTTTACAGGACGGCCCGGCAACTCCCGAACCCTCCATCCACTGACATGAACACACAACCCATCACCCCGGCACTGCTGGCTGGCTCCGTCATCGCCGTCCCGCCCATGGCGCGCCACGACGATCTGTCCATCCACCGCGAGGCCAACGCGCAGATCATCCGCCACCTTGAATCCGGCGGCGTGCGCACGCTGCTCTACGGGGGCAACGCGGTGTTTTACCACATCGCACTGGCTGAGTTCGCCGCCACGCTGTCCCTGCTGCGCGAGTCGGCGGGCGCGGACACGACAATCGTCCCCTCGGTCGGGCCAGCGTACGGCACGATGATGGATCAAGCGGCCGTGCTGCGGGATTTTGATTTTCCCACCGTCATGGTGCTGCCTGCGCGCGACATCGCCACGCCCGATGGCGCGGCTGAAGGCATCCGGCGTTTTGCCAAAGCACTGGGCAAACCCGTGGTGGTGTATATCAAGTTCGAGGGCTACCTCGACGTGCCGCACGTGCGGGCGTTGATGGACGAGGGTTGGGTGTCGTGGATCAAGTACGCCATCGTGCGCAACGATCCGGCGAAGGATGATTATCTGCGCGCACTGGTGCAGGCGGTGGATCCGCGGCTGATCGTCAGCGGCATCGGCGAGCAACCGGCAGTGATTCATCTGCGGGATTTTGGCGTGCAAGGTTTCACCAGCGGCTGCGTGTGCGTGGCACCGCGTCTGTCGATGGACATGCTGCGCGCGTTGAAGTCGGGCGACATCCAGACTGCGGAGAGCATCCGCGCGGTGTTCAAGCCGCTGGAAGATCTGCGCAACCAAATCAATCCCATCCGCGTGTTGCACGAGGCGATGGCCTTGGCGGGCATCGCGCAGACGGGGCCGTTGCTGCCGTTGCTCAGTCCGGTGCCGGCGGCGCATCGTTCCGCCATCGCTGAGGCGGCGAAGGAGTTGCTGCAACACAACACGCTGGCGACGGCAAACTAAGATTGATTTTCCGCTGCGCGTTCCGTACAGTCCGCAGTCGTGCGCCCCAATTGTTGCCTCCTCGTGATGGCTCTGTTGTGCGGCGCGTGTTCACGTCCCGCAGAACCCCCGGCACCGCCCACGACGGTAGGCCCAGAAGCCATTCAGGCTGGTGCCGATGAACTAGCTTATCTTCGCAGCTCTGGTGCTCTTTACACCGGCGCAGTGCTGGTGAAGCACGCCAACGGCACCAACCGCGCGGAGATTCATTTCAAGGACGGCCGCCAGCATGGCGCGCACAAGGAATGGAATCCCGATGGCAATCCGGCCCTCGAAACGCATTGGATCAACGGCCTTCGGGATGGGTTGCAAACCATTTGGTTTGATTCCGGCCAGAAGAAACGGGAAGGCAAATGGGTCGGAGGCAAGCCCGTCACCGGCCGTGAATGGTCGGAGGATGGCAAACAGGAATGGGTGATCACTTTTGTGGATGGCCAAATGACCGAGCGCAAGATTGTTCAGAACAAAAGTCTGACCTTGCCGGAAAAGGATCGCCTGTACCTGTGGGACACCGAACACCACGGCGGACTTTTGATGAAGCTGGGCTTTGGCCCGTGGAAGACCGCGCTTAAATCGCGCGACAAGGAAACCTTGGCGCGCGCGCTCTCGTCGGATTTCCAAGCGCATGTCGCACCCAAAGAGCGCGGTCAACAGTGGGTGCGCAACTACGACAACGCCAGCGCGGCGCGCACGGAGTTTGCCGAGGCAGATCGGGCGGCGACCACTCCGGCGGCTTTCATCGACTGGCTGCTCAATCAGCGTGGGATATTCGGCGGCACGTTGGACATCGGCAACAGCTTGGCCGCGTTTGCGCCGGTGGATCGCGAAAAGAAAAGCGGACACTGGGGCGGCTTGCTGCACATCCGCATGTCCGGCAAAAACAGCGCGGGCGGCCCGGCCGAATTGATTATCTCGCTGGACATCGAACTGGATTATCCCACCGAAGAAGCGCTGGGCAAGGGCGGCTGGCTGCGCCGTTGTGCGGTCCGGAGCATCAAGCAATCCACGGCCAAGCAGCCGTTGATGACCGAGGTCGCCGAACGCATCGGCCTGCAACTGGGCCGGCTGCATGACAACTGGAAGCGGCCCCACGAGGAGACCATCTCCAACACGGGCGGTGTGTTCGCCTGTGATTTCAACCGAGACGGGCTGACCGATCTGCTGATCACCGACGCCGGCCTGCCCAAAGGCTATGCGTTTTACACCGGCGAGCTGGGCGGCAAATTCCGCGAGACCACGACGGAGGTCGGCATCACGCAGGAACGGTTTTTCTCCCAAGCCGCATTTGTGGATCTGGACGGCGACGGCTGGGTGGACTTGGTGACCAACAGCGGCACGGTCTATCGCAACGCCGAAGGCCACCGCTTTGAGAATGTGAGCGGCCAATCCAATCTGGCCGGCCTGACCAACCTGCCCCAGCAGTGGGCCGAGACCAATTTTGCCGTCGCTGATTTTGACCGCGACGGCCAGATGGATCTGTACGTCTTCCACACCGATTCCAGCCCGCTGCAAGGATCGTGGATTGACGGCAAGGTCGGATCGAAGGTCACCAATCAACTCCTGCGCAATGTGGGCGGCTGGCGTTTTGACGATGTCACCGCCGCCACCGGCACTGACGGCGGCCATCGTTCGACTTTCTCCTCCGTGTGGCTGGACGCCGACAACAATGGCTGGCCCGATCTTTATGTGATCAACGAATACGGCAACGGCATACTCCTGCTCAACCAAGGACGCGGCAAAATGTTTCTCCCGACGGAGTTGGTGGGTTACTCGGCCGACTTTGGTTCCATGGGGTTGACCTCGGGCGACATTGATAACGACGGCCACATCGATCTCTACGTCGCCAGCATGTATTCCAAGGCCGGCACGCGTGTCATCGGCAATCTGCGCGACGACGCCTATCCCGCCGATGTGACGCAGAAACTGCGCCGCATGGTTTCCGGCAGCCAACTCTATCGCAATGTCGGCGGGCTGAAATTTGAGCCGATGGGCGCCGCTTGGGATTTGCGCGCCGTGGGCTGGGCCTACGCGCCCGCGTTGGTGGATCTGGACAACGACGGCTTTCTGGACTTGCACGCCACGGCTGGATTCATCAGCCGATTCCGCGACAAGCCCGATGGCTGACCCTGCCTCTGGCAGGCTGTCGTGTCACAGCCTTTTGATCGTGCCTGCGAAGTGCCCGCACCCGGCGAGCCTGATCCCACCTTGGGCGAACTTTGGGCGGGCAATCCCTTCATGATTTCCCAACTGCACAACCTCAGTTGTTACGAGCGCAACCGCACCTACATGAATGTCGGCGGGAAAAACTTTGTGGACGCCAGCACCATCACCGCCACTGACAGCGACGGCGACGGGCGCAGCGTCATCGGTGCCGACATCAATCACGACGGCCGCGAAGATCTCATCGTGCGCCAGGTGGGCGGCGGCGCGTTGCTGGTGTTTGAGAATCAGTTCCCGCAGCAACACTGGCTCAAGGTCAGCCTGCGCGGCACCGAGAGCAACCGGCTGGGCATCGGCGCGCGGCTGATCGCCGAGGTGGGCGGCCGGCGTATCGTCCGCGAGTTGTGGCCGTTGAACTCCTTCCACTCGCAGGCACCGGCGTATCTCCACTTCGGTCTCGGCGAAAGCGCGCAGGTGGACAAGCTCACCATCCGTTGGCCTTCGGGCAAGGAACAGCAACTGGGTCCCATCGCCGCTGATCGCCACATCAGCATCAAAGAAAATAACCCCGAGCCGGCCACGCAGATTTTGGGGCAGCCGCTCAAGCCCTGATCGGCTCAATCAGCTAATCGGGCAAATGCCGCAGATCTCCCTGCCGCACCGTCACCCGATCGCGATCCAATCGTTCCAACAGTGGGATGATCACGCGCCGACTCGTCCCCAGCGCATCGCGCAGATCACCGGCCTTGGCTGCGCCGCGCGTGCGCAGAAAATCTTGGACGCGCCGCGACGCCTCCGCAAACGCCACCGCACCCAGCACCAAGTCCACGCCCACTTCCACCGCCTCGCCCGTCTCCACAAGAAACCGCAGCGCACGCACTGCCGCTGGACCGGTCTCCAGTTCTTTGCGAGCAGGCGGCTCCAACGGCGCAGCGCGCAGTGCCTCCCGCAATCGCTGTGCGGCCTGCGCCAAATCTGGCGGCAGCGCCAAGCGATGCGTCACCCGTGCGACCACCGCGCCTGTCCGTTTGAAAACACCGCTGCGACAGAATTCCTCCAGAAATATTTCCGCCACGTCCGCGGAGGCGAACGCCTTTCGCACACACGCGCGCACACGTTCCACATCCACCCCAGCGCGGTCAGGATGCGCGCGATGTTCCGCGTCGATGACATTGGCCGCAGTCTGCGAGAGAGACCGCAGCCGTTCCACCTCCACCCACCAATCGCCCAACACCTGCACGCGACCCACGGCCACCAATCCCGCCACCGCCGCACTCACGGCGGCGCTGGAAAAGCTAGATTGACGGAGCAGCAACGACTGCTGCGCCGCGCCGTCGCGTTCCAAAATGGCAGCGACCCATTCACTCGGTGTATCCAACGCCTTCGCGCAGCGCTCAAGACAACCCAGCCGTGATGCTTGGCGGCAATCGCGTCGCGTGGCGTTGGGATCGAGCACCACGCCGCCAGCGAGCGTGGCAGTCTGTGATCCATCGCGCAGCACCACACGGTCACCCGCCAACATGAAAACGGGCTGCTCAAAACGCAGTTGTGCCAGCGCGCTCTGGCCCGCGCCCAACTCCGTGTCCGCCAGAAAAATCAGACGCGCCGGATGACTCGCGCTGCCTTGATGCACTTGCACACGCGCGCTGCTCTTGAGCAACCGCGTGCGCGCGGGCAGGCGCGCGGAACGGTGGAGCAACACCTCCACCGTGTCCGAGGCGGCGCCCAGATTGGTCAGCGTCACTTGATCTCCGCGCCGCACCTCTTCGCGTGAGAGATCGGAAAGTCCCATCGCCGTGCGCGTGCCCGGCGTGACCGTGGCCACTTCGCGATTGTGCGATTGCAACGAGCGGATGCGAACCATGCGACCGGCCGGCTGCAGCGCCACCGACTGGCCATTGTGCAATGGGCCGCCCGCCAGCGTGCCCGTCACCACCGTGCCCATGCCGCGCACGGTGAAGACGCGGTCGATGGCCAGCCGCGGTTTATCCGCGCCCATTTGCACCGGCAGCGCGCCCAGCACATCGGCCAGCGCCTGCGTCAATGCGGGCAACCCCGCGCCCGTGACTGAGGAGACCGGCACGATGCGCGCCGCCGCCAGTAATGATCCCGCGATGCGTTCGCGAATGTCTTCGCTGGCCAATTCCACATCTGCGTCAGGCAAGTCCACCTTCGTCAACGCCACCACGCCGTGGCGTACGCCCAGATATTCCAAGATCTGCAGATGCTCCTCGGTCTGCGGCATCCAACCATCATCAGCCGCCACGACGAGCAGCGCGCAATCCACTGCGCCCACGCCGGCGACCATGTTTTTAACGAAGTCCTCGTGCCCCGGCACATCCACCACACCCACGCTGCACAGCCCCGCAGGAGTGGGAATTTCAAAATGTGCGAAGCCCAGATCAATGGTGATGCCGCGCTGTTTCTCCTCCGGCAACCGGTCAGGATCCGTGCCCGTCAACGCGCGCACCAACGAACTCTTGCCGTGATCCACATGCCCGGCCGTCGCCAAAATGTAGTGCCGCGGGGTCACGGGTCACTTGCTGGCCACGGCTTTCAAACGCCGAAAATGAAACTCCGCCTGCACAGGCACGGACTTGCCCTCCACCTCCAACAACGGGGCGAAGAGAAAGTTGAACGGGCCAGCCGCCGGTGCGGGTTGGATTTCAATGTCGCGGCCCAGACTGATCTCGAACCGGTTCGCCGGATGATGGCCAAAGTAATAGGCAGCCAACTCCGGATGTTTAGCAGCCTCGCTGATGTCCACGGGCACCCACTTGCCGTCAGCAAAAAATTCAGCCCAACAATGGTAGCCCTGCACGACGCCCTCGTCTCGGTCTGCGGGAATCGTCAACCCGATGGCAAAGCGCGCGGGGATGTCCAAGGCGCGGCAGAGCGCGATGAAGTAGGCGTGGAAATCGGTGCAGTTGCCCGCGCACACGCGACTGGCGAACAGCGCATCGCCGCGGCCCCAACCCACGCCGCTCTTATCGTAGCGCATCTTTTCCAACACGTGCCGATACAAGGCGCGCGCCCGTGCCAGATCGTCCTGCGCACCGCGCGTGGACTCGCGCGCCAACGTGACGAACGTTTCATCGCGCGGCACCAGCCGTTCCGGACTCAGATGGCGCCGGGCCAAAGTCGCATCGCCCGCATGCGCAGACTTCTCGCGGCGCTGCACCACGTAGCGCGCCTCCAACACCTTCCCCGATTGACTCGGCCCCGCGCCCATCACCAACACATCGTTGCCGTGCGCCGCGTCGCGCGCCTGCCGCCACGGCGCGGGCGCGGTGATCAGCTTGGATTCAAAACTCTGGAACGCGTCCGTCCCCGCCAGCGGCAACCACAGCGTGCCAGCCTGTTCCAGTGCGGGCACCGTCACGCGATGCGTCACCTCGAAGCGGTCGCTGCCCAGCACGATTGTTTTCTCCGCTGCGGAAAGCGCCACCGCGCCCATCGCCAGTGCCGCCAACAGTCCACTTGTCGTTTTATTCTTCATGTGTGATTGGTTTTTGGATTGTCTCCCTGTTCAACACCTCGCGGAACGCCGCAATCAGCGCGCGATCCTGCGATGGAAATACGGTGCGCAAATCAATATGGAAACGGTTGCCCGCCACGTAACCGATCACGGGTGTCCGCGCCGCGCGCAGAAGTCCCGCAACACCGGCAGACTCACAACTCACCGTGACCGAGGGAATCTGCACGCGCGGCAACGTGCCGCCGCCAGCCTGCGCACGACCTTCGCCGACGCTGACTTTGAGGGACAGCCCCGCCAGAGATTTAACAATCCGCCGCGCACGACGCCGCAATGAAATCACATCGGCGCTCAACATGGCCTGCACCGGATTGGCCGCGTGATTGCCCGACAGATGTTCTTCGACGGTGCCTTGCATCGCTGCGAGCACGAGCTTATCGCAACGCAGCGCGCGGAAGAATGGCTCGCGTTTCAACGCCGCCACGTGACGGGCGCTACCGACAATCACACCGGCCTGCGGACCGCCCAACAGTTTGTCGCCACTGAAGCACACCAGTGTCGCGCCTTGTTTGATCACCTCGGCCGGTGTGGGCTCATGTTCACCGGCCCAGCCATCCGTGGGACACGGTGCGCCACTGCCCAAATCCACCACGAAGGGCACGCGCTTCTTTTTCGCCAACGCCGCCAACTCCGCTGTGCCGGGCGAGGCCACAAAGCCTTCCATGAAAAAATTGCTGCGATGCACCTGCAGCAGCAGCCCGGTCTTTGGCCCCAGCGCGCGCGAGTAATCCTCCAGCGTCGTACGATTGGTGGTGCCCACCTCGCGCAACACCGCGCCGCTGGCCGCCAGAATATCCGGGACGCGGAAGCCGCCACCAATCTGCACCAGTTCGCCGCGGGAGATGATCACCTCCGGCTTGGCGGCGGTGTAGTGGCGCAGTGCGAGCACCAATGCCGCCGCGCAATTGTTCACGACCGCAGCCGCCTCCGCACCGCACAGCAGCGCCAGACAACGCTCGACATGCGCGGCGCGGCCACCGCGTTTGCCATCGGTCAAATCCATCTCCAAGTTGCAATAGCCAGCCGCCTCGTTGATGCCGCGAAGCGCGGCGGGCGACAGCGGGGCGCGGCCAAGATTGGTGTGGATGATGATGCCCGTGCCGTTGATGACGCTGCACAATCGCGCGCGCCCAGCGTCCTGCAAACTGCGCTGCACCTGCTGCACGACCTCTTCAAAACCGGGCACCGATTGCGCGCGGCGCAGTGTGGCCAGCACCTCGCGCACGATCGCCACCACCATCGGGCGCGGCAACGCGACCGGCACAAGCGCGGAGAGCACCTTGTCCACGGCGGGCACAGCGCGGCGAGGGTTGGCGGTCGGGCGCGTCATTGCACGGTGACGCACGGGGTTTGCGCGGGGATCAATCGGCCAAAAGTTTGCAGTGACAATCCGCAGGACTGCGCCACGCGCTGGAATTCCGCGATGCCCGCCTCGTCCACGGCCACGAGCAGGCCGCCGCTGGTTTGCGGATCGCACAGCAGCGCCATTTGCTCCGGCGTGAGCGCTGAGATTTTGTGGCCGTAACTCTCAAAGTTGCGGTCCGTGCCGCCGGGCGTGCAATCCAAGTAGGTCTCGATGCCGGGCAAGCGCGGCACGCGGGCGCTGTCGATCACGGCGCTGAGGCCGCTGCCTTCGCACATCTCCACGAGATGGCCGAGAAATCCAAAGCCCGTCACATCGGTCAGCGCGCGCACGCCGGTCACTTTGCCAAAAGCAGCACCGGCGTCGTTGAGCGTACACATGCTCGCGACGGCGCGTTGCACATCCGCGTCGGTCGCGCGGCCGCGTTTCTGCGCGGTGGTGATCAAGCCCACGCCGAGCGGTTTGGTGAGGAACAATTGACAGCCGGCCGTGGCGCAGTCGTTGCGCTTGAGATTGGCGATGGGCACCTCGCCGGTGACGGCCAAGCCAAAGATGGGTTCGGGCGCGTCAATGCTGTGACCGCCGGCGAGCGGGATCCCGGCTTGAGCGCAGGCGGCGCGACTGCCATCGAGCACTTGTGCGGCGACAGCGGCGGGAATCTTGGCGAGCGGCCAGCCCAGCACGGCGATGGCCATGAGCGGCGTGCCGCCCATCGCGTACACGTCGCTGATGGCGTTGACGGAGGCGATGCGGCCGAAGTCAAACGGGTCATCCACGATGGGCATGAAGAAGTCGGTGGTGCTGATCACCGCGCGGCCGTCGCCCATGTCAAACACCGCCGCATCGTCCTTGGATTGGTAGCCCACCAGCAATCGCGGATGCGACTGCCCGCCACCGTGCCCGAGAATGCTCTCGAGCACCTTGGGGGAAATCTTGCAGCCACAGCCCGCACCGTGGCTGTACTGCGTCAGACGAATGGGGGGCGTGTCACTCATGGGAATTTGAGAATTGGCGGAGAGGGCAGGAATCGAACCTACCTCGACCCGGCAAGCGGACCGACAACGGTTTTGAAGACCGCGGGGGCCACCAGGCACCCTCTACTCTCCGTGGGAATTTTTCAGGCCGCGCGATGGCCCGTGATGCAGACAGCCCGCGGCCTTCACCGCAGGGCCTGCACGGCCCGCAGCACGGCTTCAGGCTCGGGGAAATTCCCCGTCGCCCGCTTGGAATGGATTGTCTTCCCATCCGCGCTCACCTCAAACACGCCGCCGATGGAAGGCACCAGCTTCAACGCGCCGATGCGCAGCTTCAACTTCATGAGTCTCTCCGTCAAACTGACGGCTTGAGCCTCATAGTTTCAAGCAGCGCAATATTCGATGACGATTTCTTTAGGCATAACCAGCACTTGGCCGGAATGTTTTGGATGCGTCGATGCTGCCCCTGCCCCGCGGCTTTGGCCAGCCTGATTTTGCGGCGCGCGAATACCACCCCGCAGAGCCGCAGCCTCTCAGAAAAGAAAAAGGCCGCCCGAAGGCGGCCATGGGAATTGACTGGCAAAGACTACTTGGTCGCCTTCGGAGCGGTGGCGTTGCTGCCTCCAGCTTTCTTGGCGGAATCACAGCCCACCGCGAGCAAGGTCACCGTCAAAGCAATCAGCAGAATCAATTTGGAGTTCATATTATGTCAGGGGTTAGTTGTTGGTCGGGCGGGGATTAAGCCTTTGCCAAGGGCGGATGTCAAACCCAATGACCAATGAAACTCTGCTCAGTAACGCCCATTGAAAAGAAAAAGGCCGCCCGAAGGCGGCCGTGTGAAACTGAATCGAGCAGCAAAACTAGGGCTGCTGCTTGGCCTTGGCCTTGTCGCGTTCGTTGCCGATGGCATACCCGCCAATCGCACCCACGCCGGCACCAATCAAAGTGCCCTTGGTGTTCTTGCCAAGAGCCTGCCCGGCCAAAGCACCCAATCCCGTGCCCAAGAGGGCTCCGGACTGTGCGTCCGTCGCGCAGCCCATCTGCAACAGGGCCGCCGCAAATACCGTCAATACAATCTTCTTCATGTTTCCTTTCGTCGTTGGATTAACTCTACCCTTGAAGTGACTCTACCCAAAGTTGGCCGACCATTCAACGCTTTGTTTGCCCGTCCGTGCATTGCGGAAAAACTGGCGTCCCTGCCCCGTCGCGTTAGCATCGGCTGCATCATGAACACCATCCGCCGCCTGTTGCTGTCGCTTTTGTGTTCCGTGCTGGCCTCGCCGGTACTGGCGATGTGGGCGTACATCCCGCGCGAAATCCGGTTGCTCGAAGCCGATGCCGTGGTCATCGGCACCATCGAAAAACTGGCGGAAGGGTTTGCGGTGGACAATCGCCCACACGACGTCGGCGTCCTCACCGTGCGCCAGGTTTTGAAAGGCCCGGCCACATTGAAGGAAGTCCGACTGGCTTGGCCGCAGCGTCCCAAAGGCAATCTCTTCATCGCCGATGGTCCGCTGCACTACGCTGTCGGTCAGCAGGGATTATGGATCCTGCGCCGCGATGCTGTCCGCGGTGTTTATCAGGCGGATTATCCCGGCGACTTTCAGCAGGTGGCCAACCAGGAGGAAGTGGCGGCGAAGCTGAAACCGCTGGCGCAGATTGAGTGGTCGCCCGCGAAGGACGGCATGCAACTCGCCCTGTGGGCAGAGCAGCGGACGATGCGCGGCGCGACCGTGCAGATCAACGGCAAGCCCGTGGTGGCGCTGGCGCAGGCGAGCATTTATGTGCTGGCACGCAACGCAGGCAAAGAACTGGCGCATCTGGCCAATCATTTTCCTGAT
>SIAW01000048.1 GCA_009695465.1 Pedosphaera sp. | reverse complement strand
GGCGCTTGGCGATTAAGTTGGCGTTCCTTTACTCCTACCGACGCCGGTTCGGGCGGCTGTAAACTTCGAGCGGCAGATAGTGCGATCCCTTTTGGGCGGCATGCACCGCCAACGCCCCAGCCAAATCGGTGTCACTGTACATCCCCGTTGAGCCATCCGAAAACGCAATCTGACCTTGATTGGCATCCAACCCCGACATCATCAAGTTGCGGCTCACATTGCGCTCTTGATTGTTCTCGGCACCAAAGGTGGCCGTGGTGTTCACCGTAGATCCTATGAATTTGCTGATGGCCAACCCTTTTCCCGAGGTGAAGCCGACGCGGCCTGCATTGAGGTAGGCATCCCACGCGTCCACATCACCGTTACCATCATTCATCGGGTTGGGATAGAAGTTCCACGTCTCACCGGTGGCATGCACCACGGACGCGTCCCTGCCCCAGTTGCTGCCAGCACTGCCCCAACGATCTCCATCAGGTGCCTGCGCATAGGTGCCGGTAGCACTGATTTGCGGAATGGTGGGGCGCACATAGTCGGAAACACCGTTACGATGCGGATCGGACATCGCCGCATTCTTCGTCACGGCAATGATCGTCCGGCCAGCCTGTGCCGAAGAACCCTTGCTAATCGCGTAGCTCTGGCCCGAGCCATTGGCCCAGTTGTTGCCAGCGAACGTTGCGTCTTTCCAGCTCTTTTCCTCGTTCTCTTCGCCTTCGTTGGTGGCCTGGCTGCCAGGATCGCACGGCGAAAGCAGCGCCTTCACACTCTTGAGGTCATCGCCCACCACAGACCACATCACCTCGATGTTACGGGAGTACCAGCCACGATCCGCGCTGCCGCTGTGGTAGCTGATGCCGTTACGCCGATCCGGCACCTGGCCGTACGCGGCGTTGGCGGTTGTTCCCGTCAGCATCCACGGGAATTCCTGCGCCGACGTCGCAAAGCTGTTCCAAGCCTTGGAGATCTGGCCCAAATTGCTCGCGCACTTGGTGCGGTTGGCTTTCTTACGCCCGCTGCTCAACGCAGGCAACAGCATGCTGGCGAGAATCCCGATGATCACCACCACCACGAGTAACTCAATCAGGGTGAATCCCTGCTTCGGTTGATCTTCTGTTTTCATGATTCGTATTTAGGTTGTGCGCAGCAAACCAAAGCCGTCCCAGTGCCCATTGCCAACGCGATTACACTCAATCTGTTTGGAACAAGCAGTGTCTATGCCATTTGGACTTCTGCCCATTTATTTTAATAACCTGCATTATCCACCCTGAATTCAGCAGCGGCTTCCCGCAGAAAACCTTATCCCCTTGTTATTCTGGAATCCTCAAAAAGTCCGGCGCAATTCTCACGCGCCCATTACGATTATTTTACCCACAATTCCAGCGCCGCCCCCTCAATCGCAAAAACCATTATGGAAGCCGCCAACCACAGGTGACTGTGATTTTGTGCAAAGCTGTGGAGAGTTGACCAAATTGTGGGCGTGGCGCATCTTCCTCGCATGCCCGCTTCACACTCTTTGATTCACAACCGCACCGCACATTCTCGTCGTCAATTTCTCGGAGCGACTTCCGTTGCGGCGCTCGGGTTCCCGGCGTTTGTGCGTGCGCAGAATCTCAACAGCAGAATCAACATGGCGATCATCGCCGCGGGCGGGCGTGGCGCGGGCAACATGGCCGGAGTCTCCGGCGAGTACATCACGGCGTTGTGCGATGTGAATCAGCGCAACCTCGACGCCGCTGCGCAGAAGCATTTGCAGGCGGCGACGTTCACGGATTTCCGGAAGGTGTTCGACAAGGCGAAGGATTTTGATGCCGTGGTGGTGAGCACCTGCGAGCACACGCACGCGTTTGCGACGATGATGGCGTTGCAGGCGGGCAAGCATGTGTATTGCGAGAAGCCGCTCACGTACAACATTTGGGAGGCGCGGAAAATCCGCGAGGCGGCAGCGGAACGTCCGAAGCTCGCCACGCAGATGGGAATCCAGATTCATTCCAGCGAGAATTATCGGCGCGTGGTGGAGTTGATCCAAACCGGCGCGATTGGCAAAGTGCGCGAGGCGCATGTGTGGGTGTCGCGCGCGTGGGGACGGCAGAGCGCGGAGGCGGCCAAGCGCAACGGCGACATCGTCAACGTCACCGAACGGCCGAAGGAGGCGATGCCGGTGCCCGCGACGCTCGACTGGGATTTATGGCTCGGGCCAGCGCCTGCGCGGCCGTTTCACGAAGTCTATTTTCCAGGGCCGAAGTGGTATCGCTGGTGGGATTTTGGCAATGGCACGATGAGTGATCTCGGTTCGCACATGAACGACTTGCCGTTCTGGGCGCTCAAACTCAAAGCGCCGCTCACCATCGAGGCCAGTGGCCCGCCGCCGCATGCGGAGATTGCGCCCGCGAGTATGCAGGCCACTTACGAGTACGGTCCGCGCGGCGAGATGCCCGCTGTGAAACTCACGTGGTATCAGGGCGAGAACAAGCCCGACCTGTGGACGCAAAAGAAAATCCCGCAGTGGGGCAGCGGCCATCTTTTCGTCGGCGACAAAGGCATGCTGCTTTCCGACTACGGCAAATACCTGTTGTTGCCCGAGGCGGACTTTGCCGGCTTCAAGCCACCGGAACCGTTCATCCCGCGCGTGAAGAATCATTACGACGACTGGCTCACCGCCATCCGCAACGGCACACAGTCGCACGCGAACTTCGAGTACTCCGGCTGGCTCACCGAGGCGAACCACTTGGGCAATGTCGCCTATCGCGTCGGCAAAAAGATCGAGTGGGATCCCGTGACTCTGCGCGCCAAGAACGCGCCCGAGGCCGCGCCGTTTATCCAGCGCGAATATCGCAAAGGCTGGAAGCTCGTCTGAGGATCGCCGCTCGCTGTCATCCTTCGCGCTTGTCAGCTCGGTGCGAGCTGACCATTCTCCTGCGCATGATACCGCACCCTTTGCAGCCAACGCGCCGCGCTTTCATCCAATCCGCCGCCGCCACCGCTGCGGCGACGACTTTGCCGAATTGGTTTCTCGAGGAATGCGCCGCAGCGCCCGCGACAAAGCCGCTCGGGCCGAACGATAAACCCAACATCGCGCTCATCGGTTGCGGTGGACGCGGCCGCGGTGTGGCTCGCGAAGCCGCGCAGCACGGGCAGTTGGTCGCGTATTGCGATGTGGATGAGGCGAGCCTCGCGCAGGCGAAGACGCTGTGGCCCGACGCCAAGCCGATGAAAGATTTTCGCAAGGTGATGGAGCGCGACGACATTCACGTCATCGTCAACGGCACTCCCGATCACTGGCACACGTTCGTGAACATGGCGGCGATGAAGGCGGGCAAGGATGTTTACAGCGAGAAGCCGCTCACGCTGACGATTGACGAAGGCAAGCGCCTCGTGAAAGTCGCGCGCGACACCAAGCGCATTCTCCAGACCGGCAGCCAGCAGCGCAGCGACAAAAACTTTCGCCTCGCGTGCGAACTGGTCCGCAACGGCCGCATCGGAAAACTCAAGCACGTGAGCGTGTGGCTTCCTTCGGGCCGGCGCGAAGGGCCGTTTGCCGTTTCGCCCGTGCCCGCTGGACTCGACTGGGACATGTGGCTCGGGCAGGCGCCGAAGACGGACTTCGTGAAGGAGCGCACGCACGTCACCTTCCGCTATTGGTGGGACTATTCCGGCGGCACGATGACCGACTGGGGCGCGCACCACAACGACATCGCCATGTGGGGCATCGGCGCCGATCGCAGCGGGCCAGTCGAGATTTCTGCGAAGCCGCTCGTCGAGATGATCCCCGGCGGCTTCAGTGCGCACAGCGAATACGAAGTGAACTACACCTACGCCAACGGCGTGACGCATTCATGCAAGAGCACGCCCGCCTACGCGTGGAACGGCGCTGTGCTGGACAAGAACGGCCAGCCGCACGGCGTGAAGTTTGAAGGCAGCAACGGCTGGATCTTCGTCACGCGCGGCAAGATCGAGGCGAGCGCGCCGGAACTTCTCACCACGCCGCTGGCGGCGGGCGCAACGCGGCTTTACGCGAGCGACAACCACATGAAGAATTTCTTCGACTGCATCCGCTCGCGCGAGCAACCCATCTGCGATGCCGAGATCGGCCACCGTTCCGTGAGCGTGTGCCACCTCGGCGTGCTCGCGCTGCGGCTCGGCCGGAAACTGAAGTGGGATCCCACGAAGGAACAGTTCGTCGGCGACAAAGACGCGGACCAATGGATCGCGCGCGAACAGCGCAAGCCGTGGACCTACGACACCGTGTGAGCCGCGTTCAGCCGCTTACTTCTTGAACACCGGATGATTCTTGCGGCCGCTGGCCTCCAGATAGGCCAGTAAGTCGAGGAGGTCTTCCTTCGTCAGCCCATTCGCCAGCCCTGCGGGCATGGGCGAGAGCTTCGAAGCCGTGCGCTTTGCGATGTCGGCCTTCTTGATCTCGGTGCGGTCGATGGTGAAAGGATTGGTGTAAATCACCACCTTGTCGCCCGTCTCATCAATGACGCGACCGGTGAAGTCATCGCCGTTCTTGAGCACGAATGTTGTATTAAGGAACTGCTCGCTGAGCACCTTCGAGGGATCAATGGTGGACTCGAGCACATCGCGCCGCGTGAACCGCGTGGAGACCGCGGTGAGATCCGGCCCCACCCCGCCGCCTTCGTTGCCCATCTTGTGACAGGCGATGCACTGCGCATCCACGAAAGCCTGCTGGCCCTTCGCCCAGTTACGGCCTGTGGCGCCCGCCTCCAGCGACGGCAATAGATCTTCCATCTTCCATTCCTTCACCAACGTGCGCGGCTGCGGTTTGGGAAAAGTCACCGCGACCCGGCCCGTGCCGCCGGTGGCAGAGCTGACATTGATCAGCGCGGCCAACTGCGTCTTCTCCTCCGCAGCCAATGTGGCGGCGGCATCTTTGCGGATCAGATCCAGTTGCCTGCGAAAACTGTTGCCGTCGCCGTACGGCCGGCCGGCTTCTTGGAACCAGCGCAGCACCATCGGATCATGCAACGCGTCGGACTGCGGAAAGCTGTTGAGCGTGGTGAAGTAGTGTTTGCGCTGCTCGGCCGTCCAGCCCGTCGCCAGATTGCGCAGCGGGAAGAGATACGCCATCTGCTGCTCCTGCGTGGGCGCGGCGTCGATGAGCAGAAGCGTTTTGGCCGCGATGCCCGGCGCTTCCAAGAACACCAACACTTGGCACAGCTCGCGGTTGACCAGCTCGCTCTTGGAGGGATACGCGGCGCTGAGTTTCTCGATGGCCATCTGCGCCACGTCCGTGGTGGGCTTGCCGTTGCGGGCGAAACTGATTTGGATGAGCCGCAGTTTTTCCAACTGCTGCGTCTCGGTGATCTGCGCCAGCGGGAATTTCGAGAGCGCCTTCAGGCAATCATCCTGCGCCTCTTTGCCGCCGACACGCGCCAGTGCCATCAGCGCCGTGAGCGCGGCATTGGGCTGCTTCTCGTCGAGCGCGCGCTGTTTCCACTGCGCGACGGGCTGCGCCTCCAACGCGATGCGCGCGGCGTAGCGAACCCAGCGATCCTCGCTGTTGAGGTGCGCCCACACAAAGTCCACCGCCTTCGCATCCACCTTGCCGTGGAACGCCTCGATCTGCCGACGCAACGTGCGCGCCTCCGCGCCGTCCACATTCTTCAACTCCACCGGCGCCGTGCTTTCCTTGCCGGTGTACGTGACGCGATAGAGACCCGCCTGCGCGCCGCGCCCGCCCACGGTGAAATACGCCGTGCCGTCGTCGCCGATTT
The DNA here is from genome assembly GCA_009695465.1 of Pedosphaera sp. Classification (GTDB taxonomy): domain Bacteria; phylum Verrucomicrobiota; class Verrucomicrobiia; order Limisphaerales; family UBA1100; genus SYLI01. The sequence goes on along the minus strand of SIAW01000048.1, from coordinate 13,931 downwards.
CCATGTCCGTCACATTCAACGGCGGCTTGGGCGCGCCGGGCGTGACGAGGCCCTTGGGGCAAACAAAATTCTCCATCGTGGAACTATAGCTCGCACCCTTGGGCGTCAGGTGCACGGCGATGATGCGCCCGAAGGTCCAGTCCAGCACATAATAGGCGCGCTGATATTTGGCGGGGAACTTCGCGCCGTAACCAAAGCTCGTGCCCGTGGGGCAACCCACGCCCACGTCCTGCGTCGGCGGCAGTCCATCCGCGTAGTGAGCGGGCCATTTGCCCGAGCCGGAGCGCCAGCCAAAATCCGCGCCGCTGACGCAGTGATACACCCGCGTCGGGCGGTACCAGTGCATGCCCCACTCCCATTCCATGTCGCTGTCGTAGGTGAAAAGATCGCCGTCGGCGTGGAAGGAAATGTCGTACTGATTGCGGAAGCCCGCGCAGAACATCTCCCAATTTTTCCCGTCCAGATCAGTGCGATAAACGTAGCCGCCCGGCGCCAGCACGCCCGCTGCGTGACCGTTGCCGTCCCACTGCCGCGGCAGCGCGTGATCCTCCGCGTAGTTCTTGTGCGGCGACGTGGCGGCCGTGCCCTCCAGCGGCTTGGTGTGGTTGCCCGCGATCACGTACAGCTTGCCGTCCGGCCCCATCGCCACCGCATGCGGCCCGTGCTCGCCATTGACGCCGGGGATTTTCTTGATCAACTCAATCTTGCCCCACGTGTCGCTGCCGTCATCGGTGATGCGGTACAGGCCGCTCTCGAACTTCGTGCTGTATTTGTTGACGACCACGTACAGCGCATTGCCGACCCACAACATCCCCTGCGCGTCGTACAACGGCTGGGCGATGAACTCGCGCTTGGCCACCGTGCCATCGGCCGCCAGCGTGATGCGCAGCAGCCCGCGCTTCTCACCGGCGACGGGCGCGCGGCCCCATTGCGGGCTGAGGATGAGCCGGCCCTTGTTGTCCTTGCAAAGATTGACCCACGAACCTTCCTCCGGCTCGGCTGAATGCAGCAGCTCCACCTTGAAACCCGGCAGGGCGTAAAGCTGTTCGGGCGAGGTGGCCTGCCGTTTGGGCGCCGCTTTGGCTCCGCCCGCGCCCACCGCGCCGACGCTGAACACATCGCCCCACGGCTCGGCGCCGAGCTTGGCGATGCTCATGGCCTTTTTCCAATCCTCCGCCTTGAACGTCACCTGCTGCCAGCCCGCCACATCTTCGGGGAACGACACCCAACTGGAATCGGTCACCACCGTCATCTTTTTGCCGTCGGCAAACATCATCTCCAGCCGCGCCACCACTCCGGCGGCCCCGCCGTGATTGATGCCGCGCAGCGCCAGCACATTCGCGCCGGGCTTGATGTCGGCCGTCACATCCACCGACGCCGCCTCATGCCAATCCGGCACGCTCGCCGCCGAGCGCCCGTTGATGAACGCCGTGCCTTCGTTGTCCACCGTGAACATGAGCGTGGCCTTCTGCACCTTGCCCTCGGTGACGAACGTCTTGCGGAAAAACCGGCGCTCATTGTTGCCGGGCGCAACGCCCTTGTTGTCGTGCCAAATCCATTCGGGCGTCTGCGCGGGCAACGTTGCCGCCACGGCGCAGAAAGTCAGGAGTCCAAGGATGTGTTTCATAGTCATGGGAAAATCGGCTGCCGCACAAGTTAGACACTGGCGGAAACTGGGCAAGGAGTTTCTCCAGCCGCACCACGGTTCCGATTCAAGACGCCGCTGGCAGCGCGAACACGTGTACGGGCGAGTTGTTGTTGGGATACTCGCCATCCTTGCCCGGCGGGCGGCCGTTGCCATTGCTGCCGCGATTGGTCGCCACCACCGCCATGCGGTGCGAAGGCGCGTGCAGCGCCACCGCCTGACAGTTGGCCAGCTTGCCGGAGGTGTAAAATGGTTTGTCCTCGCCCGGCCGCAGGAAGAGCACGCCGCCCGTGCCGGGCTGGCCGCTGGTGACGGCGATGAGGTGGCCGCCCGGATGCCACATCGCGTCGTGGATCATGCCGTCGGTTTCCTTGCCGTGCTGGATTTTCTGGCCGGGCTTGCCGCTGGCAAAATCAAAGAACTGCACCGTGGGCACCGCCTGCATCGTGGCGCCGTTGGTGGGCACGCAGCCCGCGGCCACCAATGTTTTGCCCCCATCCGCCCACACCAACCGGCGCAGACCGCAGATGTCCTGAATGCGGTCGTACCGATAAAAGAAGCTGGCGTCCATCTCTCGGACGATTTTTTTGGCGGCAAAATCCCAGACGCGCACGCGCCCTTTGAGGTCGCTGAAGACCACGTGCTTGCCGTCGGGATGCAGCGTCACGCAGAAAATCTCTTCCTCACCCTTCCACTCGGCCAGGGGCTTGCCGGCGTGCGTCCACACACGCACGGCGCCGTCGCGTCCGCCGCTGACCACGCGCTGGGCGTCCGCTGCCACTTGCCGCAGCCAGCCTTCGTGCGCCTTTTCGAGTTCCCAAACTTGCCGTGCCTCGCCGTCCATCCCTTCGTGGCAACGCAACGCGCCCCAACTGTCGCCGCTAAAGAGGATGGGTTTGTCCGGATGAAACGCCAGATCCGTCAGCCACGACTTGCGCGCAGGCAACGGCGGCAGCGGTGTAAAATCCTTCTCGCCACTCTTCCAGCGATGGACTTGCCCGTCCATGCCACCAGCGGCGAGCACGTCGCCCGCAGGACTGAACCGCGCGCAAAGCATCTGCTGCGTGTTCGCGAGCACTTGCAGCTCCTTGGGCTCTTTCAGCTCGGTGCTGGCCTTGGGTTCCGCCATCAAGCCAGTGTCCCCGGAATGGCCTTCATGTCCTCGTGCGCGATGGGCAGAGGCTGGCCGTTGTTGCTGTACTCCACCTTGGCCGGATCAATGCCCAGCGCGCGGAACCAGGTGTGAAACATGTGCCCGATGTCGTAGCCTTCGCCCTGCACGAACGTGCCTTTGGCGTTGGTTGCGCCGACGACCGCGCCGGCCTTGATCCCGCATCCGGCCATCGCGATGGACCACGCCTCTGGCCAGTGATCGCGCCCAGCGCTGCCGTTGATGCGCGGCGTGCGGCCAAACTCGCTCATCGCCACGACGAGCGTGTGCTCCAGTTGTCCCGTGGCCGCCAGATCCTCCAGCACCGCGCTGAAGGCTTGGTCAAACTTGCCGACGAGCGAGGCTTGCGCGTTGAAATTATCGCCGTGCGTGTCCCAGCCGTAGCTGTTGACCTTCACGAAACGCACGCCCGCCTCCAGCATCTTGCGTCCGATGAGCATCTGCTGGCCCAAATCGTGCCGGCCGTAGCGCTCGATGTCGCGCGGATTGTAGCGCGAGGTGTCAAAGATGTCCGCGCGGCGGATCAGCTCCTCGGCAGTGTCAAAAACAAAACTGCTGGCCTCCGTGTTGGGCGCGCGGCGACGCTGGGCGTAACGCTGGTTCAACGCGCTGCGCAGTTCGTTGCGCGCGGCATCGGCCGCCACATCCAGCGTGGCCGGGCGCAGCAGATTCTCCGGGGGCTTGCCATCGCCAAAGGCCAGCGCGCCGTATTTAGGCCCGAGAAATCCGCCGTCCTCGGGCTTGAACCCGCCGCTGCCGGGCTTTACCCACACGTACGGCGGCAGATTGCTGGCGGTCGGCCCCATCAACTTGGCGATGGCCGAACCGAAGAAAGGATAAATCACCCCGCGATTTTTGGGGTCGCCCCGCTGGATGCGCGCCACGCCGGCGGAGTGCGAGTTGTCTTTGGTGCACATGCTGCGCACCACGCACAGTCGGTGCATCTGCTTGGCCAGTCGCGGCATCAGTTCGCACACATGCGTGCCGGGCACCGAGGTGGGAATGGAACGGAACGGGCCGCCAAAATCCGTGCCGGGTTTGGGATCCCAGCTTTCAAGTTGGCTGAGGCCGCCGTCGAGCCAGACGAAAAGCACCTGCTTCTCTTTTTTCTTCAACTCCTCGCCGATCACCGGCGTCAGCAAACCGCCCAGCGCACCGCAGGCCAGCGCGCCGCCCACGCCGCCCAGCCATTGGCGGCGGGTGTGGTCGTGTTCCCACGGAGTGCAGCGTGGAGGGTTCATCAGTGGTTCATAAAAAATTCTGCGGAGGCCAGGAGTGCCCACGCCAAGTTGGCCAGCGTCTCTTCGCGCGCGCTTTTTTGACGGGCCAACCACGCAACGACTTCGGCGCGTTCCTCGGCGGTGGGCGGTCGCGAGAGGATGTGCAGATAGACTGTGTCGGCGATTTGCGCAGGCTCTTTGAGTTTGAGCAGGCGATCGGCCAGATTGCCCTCGCGCGGCTGGAGTAGGGTGCGCAGCACCGAGCTGTTGCGCATGAAGAGCGCGCCTTTGAGCGTGGGGCTGACGCTCAACTCGGGCTCGCGCGCGGCGTTGGCGAAGGCGGCCTGAAATGCGGCGGTCATCTCCTCGAGCGAAAGCGTGTCGGGCCGTGGCGTATCTTTGGCGTCCTTTTTGCGTTCCACTTTGGGCAACTTGCCCACGCGCTCCAGTTCGCCCGTGGCGATGAGCACACTGCGCACGAGCGCCTCCGCAGCGATGGGCCGTTCTTTGGCGGCAACATAAAGTTCCTCGGGCGACTTGGCGGCGGTCTCCATCAACACACTGGAACGTTGGTAAGTCTGCGTGAGGGCCAGTTCGCGCAGCAGCCATTTGAGATCGAACTTGTGCGCCTGCAATTCGCCCGCGAGCAGGTCGAGCAACTCCGGATGCGACGGTGGATTTTCGCTGTGCGCCAAGTCCAGCGGCTCGAACAGCCCGCGGCCCATCTGCAGGAACCAGACGCGATTGGCGATGTTGCGTGTGAAGTTGGCGTTGTCCGGAGCGACCAGCCGCTGGGTGATTTCCGCCAGCGGACTGAACTTGGGTTTGCCCGGCGTGTTCTTTGGTCGCGCGGGAGCCTCCAGCCACTCTTGGCCTTTCTCGAAAGTGGGAATGGCCACCGACTGGCCGAACGGCACGCGCGGACCAGTGGCGCCTTTGATCTCGGTCAACACGGAGCTAAATTCCATCTCCTTGGTCACCAGCCCTTCGCTGGTCCAACGCACTTTGAAAGTATCGTTGGGCGTCTGCAGCTTGAGGTTTTGGAAGGCGACAAAGAGCCCCTGAAAGTCCACCTGCTTGTAATCTTTCACCGTGAGATGCTTGTGGCACTGCGTGCATTGCAGGTCCACGCCCATGAACATGCGGCCGACATCGCGGGTGAGTCCGGGATAATCCACTGTGTTCTGCCCGTAACTCTCCAGCCGTTTGGTGATGAAATGGCCGGCGCCGTTGCGGGCAGGATCGGCGAAATTGGGATTGAGCATCTCGCGCGACATCACATCCCACGGTTTGTTGTCGCGGAACGCCGCCTCCAACCAACCCCGCCACTGCGCGTCCTCGCCGCGACGCTCCATCAGCATCACATCAAAACGCCCGGCCATCGTGCCCGCATAGCGCGACCCCGCGAACAGGCGATCAATCAAACGCGCGCGTTTGTCGGCGGCTTTGTCGGCAAGGAAGGCGCGCACCTCGTCCGCGCTGGGAATCTCACCGGCAAAATCCAGCGTGGCGCGGCGAAGAAATTCTGCGTCATCCGCAGGACCAGCCAGCGGCACCTTGCCCGCCTTGGCGGCGACGAGGGCATCAATCTGCTGATGCAACGGCAGGGCGGCCTGCACCGCAGCATCCGTCGCGGCCGCAGCCGTCAGAAAAAGTATGGCGAGTTGCGAGCGCACCCTCGTATGGACGGCCGATGAACCCCGCCGCATTCACGCGCAAGCGTGTCGCAAGACACGCCGCGCTCGCCCGAAAACCAGTGAGCCAACTAAACTGGCGAACTAGCTCTTGGGCTTGGTCTCGGTCTTGGCTTTGGGCTTGGGCCCACCAGCCTTGAGGATGGCCACGAACTTTGCGGGGTCTTTCTCGAAATCTTCCTTGCAACCTTCGCAGCAGAGCTTGACCAGCACGTCTTTGAAAACCACATCTTCAGGCTTGCCCATGCTGCCCAGATCTTCGCCGGACACCACGCACACCTTGATGGGATATGCGGTGGCGGAAGTCTTGGTGGCGTTACCGTCGGGCTTGGTCGCATTGCCAGCGGGAGCGGGTGTCGTTGCGTTACCAGTCGGTGCAGTCGTGTTGGCATCGGGCTTTTTCGTCGTGTTGGCATCGGGCTTTTTCACCGGGGGCTTGCTGTGATCGTGGCCCTCGTGTGAATCGGGCTTTTCGCAACCAAGAGCAAACCCAGCCGCCACAGCGGCCACCAAACAAAGAGAAGAGAAGGATTTCATGGCGGCCACCTTGGCCAGACTGACGACGCTTGGCAACAGATTTTTGTTGCACACCACGGGGACAACGCGGCGGGCGCGGGCAAAATCGCCGTTGACAACATATCCCTGCGAGCCACGCTCAGGCGCAATCCAGCCCCCTGCACTATGAAAACATTCCTTTCTTTCCTCGGTCTATTATCCGTGGCGCTCGCTGCTGCGGCCGCCGACTTGAAATCCGGCCCAGAGATTGGCGCGGCCGTGCCGATGTTGGAGGTCCACGACGTCACCGGCGCGCACGCGGGCAAGAAAGTGGACTACCCCGCGCAACGCAAAGGCGCGGCCACGGTGTACGTGTTGTTGCGCGAAGAAGACTGGAGCCGCCCCATGGCCCGTTATCTACGCGAGTTGGACGAGGCGGTGACCAAACAGAACACCGGCGCCTACGTCGTGGCCGTGTGGTTGACCGCTGACAAAGACAAAACCAAAGCCTACCTGCCGCGCGCGCAGCAATCGCTGGCGTTCAAGTCCTGCGCGCTCACGTTCTTTCCCGGTGACGGTGACGCAGCCGGGCCTGCCGCGTGGCAATTGAACGACCGCGCGAGTGTCACCGCCGTCGTGGTGGCCAAGGGCAAGGTGACCGCGCGTTTCGCCTACGTCTCGCTCAACGAGACGGATGTGCCGGCCGTGTTCAAGGCATTGGAGGCTGCGGGCAAATGACGACCGCGCCCGTTCCACTCGAACCCGCACTGGGCATTTCGGAGAGCGCTGGCTGGATGGCGCTGCGTCGTTGGTATCGCCGCGTGTTCTGGGGGGCGTTCGCCGCACTGTTGTTGCTACTCTTGTCGGGCATCACCGACGGCAAATTCACGGCACACCACGCGCAGTTCGTCTTTTGCGCGCTGGGCATCATCGTGGCCTTGGTGCTGGCGTATGCCTGCCATCCCGCCGACCGTCCGGTGACTTTGATGGGCCGCGCGGCGCTGTTGTGCGTGGCGCTCTCGCAGGTGTTTTACCAATTGCTGGTGTGGTCGGAGCCGTGGCGGCTGCACCGCACCAATCTGGGCTGGCGCCTGTGGGGCAGCTTGTTGGTGGCGGCCCTGTTCATGAGCCTGCTGCAAGTACTCTGGCGTGCGGGCGCGCGTTGGGACAGCAAGCGCGGCATGATCACGCTCGTGGGGACGGGCACGCTGGGCGCGCTGTTGATTGGGCTGATGTGCCGCGAACAATTGATGGCCCCCGTGCCGCTGTGGTGGCAGGTGCTGGCGTGGGGGACGGCCCTCTGCACGTTGAGTGGATCACTGGGCATCGTGGCCGGTTGGCTCAAAGACCGCCCCTCGCAGGTGAGGCGCTGGCCGCGTTGGGCGAGCTTGGTGTTATACGCGGCGCTGGGCGTGCTGCTCTTGGGCGGCGGCTTTTACGTGGGGCGCATCAGCGTGCCGCCGCCCAATCCGTTCGATCTGTTCCCGGCGGCCATCATCGCCATGCCGCACGATCAGTTGGAGCGGCAGACGCGGGAGGATTTGGATCGCCTGAAAATCCACGCTGCCGAACTGGATGCGTTGCGCGAGGAGGCCCAGTCGCTACACGCCGACATCGTGGCGGAGATGAAAGTGGCGCAGCGCGAGATCTACACGCCGCGCCAGGACGACGCGATCCGCTGGTGCTTCGTGCGCTATCTGGCCCATCGCGACGCACTGACGAGCATGCTGGCGATGTACGCGGGGCACAAGGCCGTGACCGACGAGAGGTTGCGCGCGCGGGCGTTCCTGCTGGGCTTGTGCGCCTCGGCCACGGCGCTGGAAACGGGGTACGGTTTTGTGGCGCGGTACCGCGATGACACACGCGCGCGCGCCAAACTCAACGAGGCAGCGCCTGTGTGGGGCGTGGAAGCGGGGATGTTCGATCAGGTGTATTACAGCGTCACTTCCGGCGAACACCTGCGCTGGTTTGAGCGGCTGGCTCAAGAATTCGAGCGGCCGGATCGGCGGGCGGCCTTGCGCGCCACGCGCGCTTTCACGCCGGAAGATCTGAAATGGCTGGAGCAGCGGATTGACACCGCCGTGGGCGGCGTCCGCCGGACCGAATTGAACCCGTGGCGCGCACGCTTCTCGCGCATCGTGCGCCGTGCCCAGCAGGATGTGTACACGCCGATGTACGAGGCGCAGACGTTGGTGGCTTCGCTGGTGGGAGACACGCGCATCTCCACCCGCGAGCCGCACATTGCCCTCGCGCAGCTTGAAGAACTCCGCACGCAATTGCAGCCGGGCGACATCATCCTGGAACGGCGCAACTGGTATCTCTCCAACGCATTCTTGCCGGGCTTTTGGCCGCACGCCGCGCTCTATGTGGGCACGCCCGAACAGTTGCGCGAGCTGGGCGTGGACAATGCCACGGAGGTGCGCGCCAAGTGGGAAGCCTACATGACGCCGGACCACGGACATCCGCGCCTCATCGTGGAGGCCGTCAGCGAGGGCGTGGTGTTTTCCACCTTGGAACATTCGTTGCACGCGGATTACGTGGCCGTGCTGCGTCCGCGCCTGAAGCGCGAGCAGATCGCGCAGGCGCTGCGCCGGGCCTTCACGCATCACGGCAAGCCTTACGATTTCAATTTTGATTTCGGCACGGACGACAAGGTCGTCTGCACCGAGTTGGTGTACCGCAGCTACGGCGGGTTGCTGGAATTCCCGCTGGAAAAAATCCTGGGCAAAGACACGCTGACGGCGCTGGGCATCGCGCGCAAATTTGCCGGCGAACGCGGCCGGCCCGATGCCGCGCTGGACTTCGTGCTGTTCTTGGACACGCCAAAGGGCAAGTCGCAGGCGGTGTTTTCAACGGCGGAACAGTTCATCGAATCCATCACGCGCCCCAAAGCCTTCAACGAATGATTTGACCGCGCAGCTTAGTCCGTCAAATGCCGCGCCGAATGGATCGCCAATCTCAATCGCCAGTACGTCGCCGTCGGGGCTTCACGCTCGTAGAGTTGCTGGTCGTCGTCGCTGTCGTCGGTCTGCTCATGTCCATTCTCCTGCCGGTGATGGCCAAAGCCAAAATCCGGGCGCGCGGCGTGCGGTGCCTCAATAATTATCGCACCCTCGCGCAGGGCTGGACCATGTTCGCCGATGACAACAACGACGTGATGTTGCCGGGGAAATTCGCGAGCGAGCCGGGCGGTTACTCGAATCCGAAGAACTGGTATCCCGTGGGCAACGGCATGAAATTTCGCCCGCCGTGGGCCGCGTACATGGGCGCGTACGTGGGCGCGTTTGCCTTCAACAAACCGCGCACAGACACGGACCGGCAGGATTTTGACAACGAGGTGTACATCAATCCGCTGCGCGCGGACTGGAAGGATGAGCGCAACTATTCCTTCGGCTACAACCACCAGTTCCTGGGCAATGCGCGGCGTTCCAAGAGTGGCGTGTTCTACAACTATCCAGCCCGCCGCGGCAGGCTCAGCAACTTTGCCGAGACGGTGATGGGCGCGACCTCCATCGGCACGGCGGCGGGCTTTGCGCAGGCGCAGCGCACGCCGTACGAGAACGACGGCAAGAAGTACACCAGCGACGCCAACCACGCGTGGTCGCTGGATCCCCCGCGCCTGACCTCCCGTTCCGATCGCGGCAGCGGTGACGCCGACAGCCCGCGCACGGCGGTGGACGACTGTTTTGAAGGCCGGGCCATCGCGGCATTTCTGGACGGGCACGTGGAGGCGCGCACCGCAGAATCGCTGGGCTACCGCCAGTTGTCCGGCGGCAAATTTGTGGATTTGGAAAAGGTGCCGAATCTGCCGCACAACCAGTACTTCAGCGGCACGGGGCGCGACGATGCCCCGCCCGCCAAACCCCAATAATTCCCTGCAAGTCCGCCTGCCGTCGGCGCACGGATTGTCTCCTTGCGGCCACCTTTTTGGCCTTGTGAAAATATGCCTAAATAATCTTGAATGCCGCGTTTTCAGTGAATGTCAAAATCTTCAGCATGAAATCCGCGATTTTTGGGGTGGCGCTGTTTGGGGTTGCGATGTCTGTGAGTGCCGCCGAAAAAGCCGCGCCGACTGCGGCAGCGCGATTTGGTGGGCCCATCGCGAAGGCTGAAAGCCCGAGCTTCCGTCGCCACGTCGTGCCGCTGGCCAGCAAGCTGGGTTGCAGCGGCCGCGAATGCCACGGTTCATTTCAAGGGCGCGGTGATTTTCGCCTGTCCCTTTTCGGTTACGATTTCGAGAAGGATCACAAGGCCATCACCGCTGACAAGGATCATCGGGTGCGTGTGGATTTGGAGCATCCGGAGAAGAGTCTGTTCATCCAGAAACCCACCAAGCAAGTCGCCCACAAAGGCGGCCGGCGTTATGACGACGGCAGTTGGGAGCACAACGTGTTTCTGAAATGGATCAAGGAAGGCGCCAAGCTCGACGTGGAGGAGACGGGCGAATTTGATCGGCTGGAAATCACGCCCAAGGAAATCGTCTTCACCAAGCCCGGCGAGACCGTGAAACTCAAGGTGCTGGCGTACTGGAAAGACGGCACGGTGGAAGATGTCACGCAGCTCACGCGCTTTCGCACCAACGATGATTCGGTGGTCGAGGCCAGCGAGGATGGCGTGGTCAAGATTTTGGGCAAAGGCGATTCGCACATCGTCGCCTTCTACGACAACGGCGTGTTGCCCGTCCCGGTGATGCTGCCGATGGGTCCGCAGAACGGCGCCAAATATCCCAAGGTGGCCACGCGCACGAAGGTGGACGAGTTGATCGTGCAGAAGCTGCGCAAGGCGGGCATCCTTCCCGCTGATCTCTGCAGCGATGTGGATTTCCTGCGCCGCGCCAGTCTGGACATCACCGGCACGTTGCCCACGCCCGATGAGATCAAGCAGTTCCTCGCCGATCCCAAGACCGACAAGCGCACGCGCAAGATTGATGAACTGCTCGGCCGCCCGGCCTACGCCGCATGGTGGGCCACCAAGCTCTCTGATTACACCGGCAACAATCCAGCGCAGTTGCGTGCGAACAATCTGGGCAACGCACAAAACTCTTTTGGACGGCAGTGGTACGACTGGCTCAATACCCGCGTCGCCAAAAACATGCCGTACGACAAGATCATCGAAGGCATCGTGCTGGCCAGCACGCGCAGCAAGCCCGATCAGACCTTCGAGGAGATGTGCGCGGAGATGGCCGGTTATTTCCGCGAGAAAGATCCGGTCAACTTTGCCGATCGCGAAAACATGCCGTGGTTCTGGACGCGCCAAAACCTGCGCATGGCCGAGGAAAAGGCGATGGCCTTTGCCTACAGTTTTCTGGGCGTGCGCATCCAGTGCGCGCAGTGCCACAAGCATCCGTTTGACCAGTGGACACAGCAGGACTTCCAGCAGTTCCAAGCGTTCTTCGAGCCGATCCGTTACGCCCAACAGGTGCGTAAAGAGGACGGCGATTTCAGCTTCACTAAGTTGACAGCGAAGATCCGCGAGGAGGCGGGCATTAATCCCAAGGCGACCACCAATCAGCAAAACCTGATCCAGACCGCCACCACCAAGCGTCTCAAGGCGGGCGAGCCGGTGCCGTGGCAGGAGGTTTATGTGCAGGTCGCGCCGCAGCGCAAATTGACCGAGCGCGAGATTGAGCAGATCAAAAAGCGCAACCCCAACTTCGGCGGCCGCGTCATCACGCCCAAACTTTTGGGCGGCACCGAAGTGGTGGCCAATGAATTCCCCGACCCTCGCCAGCCGCTCATGAAATGGCTGAAGGACGCCAAGAATCCGTACTTCGCCCGCGCGTTTGTGAACCGCACGTGGGCCAGTTATTTTGGCCGCGGCATGGTGGAGCCGGCGGATGATCAGAACCTCGCCAACCCGCCGAGCAACGCGGAGTTGATGGATTATCTATCCGACGGATTTGTGAAGAGCGGGTACGACATGAAGTGGCTGCACCGCCAAATCCTCAACAGCGACGCTTACCAACGCTCGTGGAAGACCAATCCCACCAATCAACACGACGAGAAAAATTTCAGCCATCAACTCATCCGCCGCCTGCCTGCCGAGGTGGTGGCCGACGCCATCAGCCTCGCCACTGCATCGAGCGACAAGATGGTGGAGTTCGCCAACAACATGGAAGCCCGCGCCGTGGGTGCCCAGGGATTGGGCTACAGCCAACCCGGCCAGCGCCGCACCGGCTCCAGCTACATGCTCAACATCTTTGGCAAACCTCAGCGCGAAACCAACTGCGACTGCGAACGCACAAGCGACCCCACGCTCTTGCAGACGCTCTACACGCGCAACGATCCGGAGATGCTGACGCGGCTGGAATCCGCCGGGCGCGACAACGGCAGTTGGATCGCCGACATGCGCCGCAACATCAATTCCAAGACCGTCGCGGCCAAGAAGCCCGAGGAGATCATTGAGGAAGTGTTCCTGCGCACCGTCAGCCGATTCCCGACGGCGGCGGAGATGGCGTTGGCCAAAGAAGATTTGGCGGCGGCGAAGGATGTGGTGGAAGGCGCGCGCGACCTCCTGTGGGCGATGCTCAACACCCGCGAATTCATGGTCAATCACTAAGCACCAATTGTAGATTTGAACAAAACCGGAAACCAATAGGACATCATTATGGCATCTCATCTGTTCTGCGACGGCATCCAGCGGCGCGACTTCCTGCGAGTCGGCGCGTTGACGGGCATGGGCGTGGGTCTGAGCCTCTCGCGTTTCTTGGCGATGGCCAAGGAAGGCGGAGTCAAGCCCGACGCCAAAGCCAAGGCGGGCATCCTCATCCGCCTCGGCGGTGGCCCCAGCCACATGGACACGTTTGATCTTAAACCCAACGCGCCCGAGACTCATCGCGGCGAGTTCAAGGAGATCGAGACCAACGTCCCCGGCATGCGCATCTGCGAGCACCTGCCCAAGCTGGCCAAGTGCGCGGACAAATACGTCATCCTGCGCGGCGTCAGCCACACGTTGGCTGCGCACAACCTGGGTTCGCTGTACATGATGACTGGCAACCGCCCGATTCCCTCGCTGCGTTTCCCCACGTACGGCGCGGTGATGAGCCGCGAAAAAGGCAGCGCGGCGGAGATGCCCGCCTTTGTGGCCGTCCCCAATCAGGGCGATTTCCCCACCGGCTATCTGGGTGTGGAATACGGCCCGTTCGACACCGGGTCCAGCCCGCGTGCTGGTCAGCGCATGGAAGTGCGCGGTCTGGCATTGAAAAACGGCGTGACGTTGGACGACGTGGATCGCCGCCAGGATCTCATCAAGAAATACGATCAGGCCTTCGGTGACTTTGCCAAGCAGGACAAAGTGCTCACGGGCATGGATGAGTTCAGCCGGAAAGCCTACGCGATGATGCGCTCCACCAAGGCGCGCGATGCGTTTGACCTCTCGCGCGAGTCCGAGTCGGTGACCAAGCTGTTCGACGCGCAAGACTTCTCGCAGAGCTGCCTGCTGGCCACACGGCTGGTGGAGGCGGGCGTGCGTTTCGTCACGCTCAACCTCGGCGGCTGGGACACGCACAGCGGCAACTTCCCCTCGCTCAAGACCCGGTTGCTGCCGCAGTTGGACGCGGGCCTGTCGGGCCTGTTGATGGCGTTGCAGGCCAAAGGGCTGCTGGACACCACCTCCGTGCTGGTCACGGGCGAATTCGGCCGCACGCCCAAGGTCAATGCGCGTGCCGGACGCGACCATTATCCGCGCGCGATGTTCTGCGTGATGGC
>SIAW01000047.1 GCA_009695465.1 Pedosphaera sp. | reverse complement strand
GCTGGGATTGCCGCCTGACGATGGGGCTGTTCGACAAATTTAAGGCGGGACTGCGCCGCACGCAGGAAAAGCTGGCGCACGAGATTCGCCGCATCGTTTCCGGCTCTTCCAAGCTCGACGCGCACACCCTCGAAGAATTGGAAGCAGCGCTGCTGGCCGCTGACTTGGGCATGGACATGACCAGCCGCATCGTCGCTGAAGCGCGGCGATGCTACGAAACCCAAGGATCGGGCGGGCTGGACGTCATGGCCATTGCCCAGCGCGAGATCGAACAGTCACTGGGCGCGGCGGTGCCGATGAAGGGCGGCAATGGTGCGCTCACGGTGATTTCCGTTGTTGGAGTCAACGGCACTGGCAAGACGACCACTTGCGCAAAGCTTGCTCACACCCTCTGTGCGCAAGGCCACACCGTGGTGTTGGGAGCATGCGACACGTTCCGCGCTGCCGCTGTCGAGCAGCTCAAGATTTGGGGCGATCGACTGAAGGTGCCCGTCATTGCCGGCGGGCACGGTGCCGACCCCGCTGCGGTGGCACACGACGCAGTGTCTGCCGCGCAGTCGCGCAACGCGCAGTATCTACTTATCGACACCGCCGGCCGGCTGCACACCAAACATAATCTCATGCTCGAGCTGCAAAAACTGCATCGTGTCGTGGGCAAAAAACTGCCGGGCGCACCGCACGAGGTGTTGCTCGTGCTCGACGCCACCACCGGCATGAATGCGCTCACGCAAGCGCGCGAGTTTCGCAAAGTGGCGGGCGTGACTGGGATGATCATCACCAAGCTCGATGGCACCAGCAAAGGCGGCATGGTCGTGGCCATCCAGCGCGAATTGCAGTTGCCCATTCTGTTCGTGGGACTGGGCGAGCAGGCCGATGATTTGCAGCCGTTCGACCCCCAACAATTTGCCCGCGCCTTGTTTGCTGGGTGACATGGCCACGCGATCCGCCACACGCACAGCGACTGCGATTGCGACTGCGGATGTGCGATACATGCGCCGTGCATTGGCGCTGGCCCGACGCGCGCTGGGGTTGACCTCGCCCAATCCGATGGTCGGTGCTGTCCTCGTTAAACGCGGTCGCGCCATTGGAGAAGGCTGGCACACGCGCGCGGGCGAAGCGCACGCCGAACCCAAGGCAATTTTGGATGCCCAGTCACGGGGCCATTCGCCTGCGGGGGCCACGCTGTATGTCACACTCGAACCGTGCTGCACCCACGGGCGCACGCCGCCCTGCACGGAGTTGCTCATCCGCAGCGGTGTCAAACGGGTGATCGTCGGTGCCACGGATCCCAATCCCAAACATGCTGGGCGCGGCTTTGCCGTGCTCAGACGCGCTGGCATTGAAGTGATCCACGGTGTGCTGGCTGCGGAATGCGCGCGATTGAACGCAGCCTTCAATCACTGGATCGTGCGCGGTACGCCGCTCGTCACGGTGAAAGCTGCGATGACGTTGGACGGAAAGATGGCCACCGCCAGCGGGGAGTCCAAGTGGATTACCGGCGAAGCCGCCCGCAGAGAAGGGCACCGACTACGCTTGGCGGCCGACGCAGTGTTAGTGGGAATTGAAACAGTGCTGGCGGATGATCCGGCCCTGACGGTGCGCCTGCCGCGGGCGCGCGAGAACACATTGCGGCGAATCATTCTGGATTCGCGGGCGCGCACTCCATTGGCGGCAAAGATTGTGAGCGATGAGATGTCGCAACTCACCACCATTGTCGTCACGCGTGACGCACCGGCGCGGCGCGTGGCGGCGTTGTCGCGGCGCGTGCGCGTACTCGAAGCCCCGGCGACTGCCGATGGAGTGGATCTGCGCTGGCTGCTCAAACGGCTCGGTAAAGAAGACGTGACGAGCCTCCTCGTGGAAGGCGGCGGCACGGTGAACGCCGCGTTTTTGTTGGGTGGGCTTGCGCAGCGAGTGGCGTTTTTTTACGCGCCCAAAATCATCGGCGGACGCGATGCGCACAAAGCCGTGGCGGGCGTTGGCGCGAGCAGCTTGAAGGAGGCGTTGTGCCTGCGTGATGTCCGCTGGCGGAAACTGGGGCCGGATTTGATGTTGACGGCGTGCTTGGCCGCCGTTTGAGTGCGCGCGATGTTCACCGGAATCATCGAGGAAACGGGCGTGGTGGAGTCGGTGCGCCCGACGGAGACCGGCATCCGCCTGTCCATCACCGCGCGCAAATGTGGCGGCGGATTGAAGGTGGGGCACAGCATCGCGGTCAACGGCTGTTGCCTGACGGTGGCCAAGGCCACGTCGGACGGGCGCAAGAAGTCACTGCAATTCGATCTGCTCCAGGAAACGTGGCAGCGCACGAACCTGCAGCATGTCCGCGCGGATTCACTGGTGAATCTGGAGCGCAGCCTGCAGGCGGGCGGACGCTTGGGCGGACATTTTGTCACCGGCCACATCGATGCGATGGGAAAAATTTTGACGTGGGAACGTGTCGGGGCCGATCACACGATTGTCATCAGCCCGCCCGCAGAGTTGATGCGCTACATCGTCCACAAAGGTTCCATCGCGGTGGACGGCATCAGTCTGACCGTCGCGAAGGTGGCGAAAGATTCGTTTCAGATCTGGATCATCCCGCACACATTGGCGGCGACGGCGCTGCGGGAACGCGCTGTGGGCGACTGGCTCAATCTGGAGGCGGATATCTTGGGTAAGTACGTCGAGCGACTCACCGCGCGCTAGTTGCTGGGGCGCGCTGCGGGGACGGGGCCTGTGCTTTTTCGCAGCACCAATTCTGCGGTCAGGATTTTGCTTTCCACCAATTTGCCGGCCAGCAGCGCCATCATCGTTTCCATGGCGGCGATGCCGCGACGATATTTGGGTTGGCGCACGGTTGTCAGCGGCACGCGAAAATGTTTTGCGTTGAGGACATTTCCAAAACCGACCAGTGAAATATCCTGCGGGATGCGCAGCCCTTGATCCAACAGCACATTGGCAATGCCGAAGGCGACCAGATCGTTGGCGGCGATGATCGCGGTGGCTTCGGCGGATTCCTGGATCATCTGCAGCGCGGCGGCTTCGCCTTCTTCGATCGTGCTGCCAGCGTGAAACACGAGGCGGTCGTCCAGTTCCAGATTCGCCGCCAGCATCGCGCGGCGATATCCCTCCCAACGTTCCTGCGCCCACGGCGCAAAGATTGGCCCCGTGAAACACGCGATGCGGCGATGGCCCAGATCAATCAAATGCTGCGTGGCCTCCGTGGCGGCAGCCAGATCATTGGTCTGCACGTTTGGAAACTCGCTGCAAAATAACGCGCGGTGGCCAAGGATCACCGTGGGCACATGCTGACGGCGCAGCTCATCGTAAATCGCAGCGCTGGGATCGTGCCGATACACAGGGCGAATGAACAGGCCGTCCACGCGGCGGGCCAGCATGCGACGGATGACGCGTTCCTCGCGCTCGGCGTTGTTGAGCGTCTGCGCAAAAATCACTTCGTAGCCCATCTCATGCGACTGCTCCTCGATGGCCATCATCACGCGCGTGTGCAGCGGATTGGTGAGCGCGGAGATGATCAGCCCAAATTGGCGGGTGGATTTAACACGCAACCCCCGCGCCGCAGAGTTGGGCACGTACCCTGTCTCCCGCGCGATTTGGCGGATGCGATTCTTTGTGGCGACGGAGATATCCTTCTCGTCGCGCAGCGCTTTGGAGACGGTCATCACCGACACGCCCGCAAAGCTCGCGATGTCTTTGAGACGGATCATACGTTGGAGCCGCTCCACTGCAGCTTGTGCCGCAGTGTTTCAAAAAAGGATCGCCCGACCAATCGCACCAGCCGCGTTTTTTGATTGCTGCGACGGATGGTCACGCTCTGCCCGGACTGCAACTCTGTCTGGAATTGGCCGTCCGCGTTCAAGCAAGTGTCGGCGCGATGATTCAGCACGCGGATGGTGATGGTGGATTTCATACTGATGATGAGCGACCGGTTGGAGAGCGTGTGTGGGCAGATGGGCGTGAGCGTCAGCACCTCCGCTTGCGGCGTCACCACGGCACCGCCGGCCGCCAGCGAGTAGGCGGTAGAGCCGGTGGGGGTGCAGATGATGAGCCCGTCGCAGCGATAGCGCGTCACCAAATCCTCATCCACGCTCACCGCCAATTCCACCAATCGCGGAATGCGCCCGCGGCTGATCACCACATCATTCAACGCGAGATGGCGACTGTGCTTGCCGTTGCCGGTGCGCGCCTCGATCATCGCAAGAGATTCAATGGTGTATTGGCCCTCCCAAAGTTTGGCCAACGCGGTGGTCAGTTTTTTTCCAGAGGCAGCGGTGAGAAAACCCAGCCCGCCCACGTTCAATCCCATGATGGGCGTGCCGATACCCGCCGTCTCTCGCGACACGCGCAGGATGGTGCCGTCGCCGCCAAACACCAAAAGCAAATCGCAGGCGCGCGCCAACGCGCGAGCGTCAGCCAACGGTGTGCTGGGCCAGTTGATCAAGCTGGCCGTGGCGGGATCCAGCAGCAATTGGCGGCCAGATTTTTCCACGATCCGCGCGGCGTGGGACACCAAATCCACGCGATCAGATTTTTCAGGATTGGCGATCAAGCCGATCCGTTTGAGTTGGCTAGGCGTTTTTTTCAATCAAGCAGAGGAACTCTTTGTTTCCAGCCGGGCCGACCAAGGGCGACTCCGTGACCCCGCGCCAGCGCAGTCCACGCACCGTGCCTACGAACGATTCCATTTCCGAGAGGATGCGGCGATGCACGGCCGCATCGGTGATGACGCCTTCGCCTTTGTCCACTTCAGCCTTGCCCGCCTCGAACTGCGGTTTAATCAACGCGACGATGCTGCCGCCTTTGCGCAACAACGCGACCGCCGGTGGCAGCAGCAGGCGCAGCGAGATGAAGGAGCAATCAATCGTCACCCAATCCACCGGCGCAAAGCCGCGCGGAAAATGTTCGGGCGCGAGATGGCGTGCGTTGGTTTTTTCCATCACCACCACCTGCGGATTGCGACGCAACACCCACGCCAACTGGCCGCGGCCCACATCCACTGCGTACACCCGCTGCGCACCGTGCTGCAGCAGGCAGTCGGTGAAGCCACCTGTGGAGGCGCCGAGATCAATCGCCACGCCGCCTGTGATGCGCAGGTCAAAATGTTGCAGTGCGTGCTCCAACTTGTGCCCGCCGCGGCTGACATATTTCTCGGATTCCAACAGCACGATCTCGTCGTCCGCAGCGGCCGGGTCGCTGGCCTTGTTTGCGGGATGACCGTTGACTCTCACTCGCCCAGCGAGGATGAGCCGTTTGGCCTGCTCGCGGCTAGGGCAAAGTCCGCGCGAGACCAAAGCTTGGTCCAGCCGGTGTCCGGGTTGGGCATGACGTGTATTCAAGTCAAGGTTGCGTTGGGGATGCTTTTATCCAAACTTGCCGCTTGCCGCAAGCCATGAACCCGCTGACCGATTTGATCCGCGACGAGATTGTCGCGCGCGGCCCGATTTCCTTCGCGCGTTTCATGGAGCGCGCCCTCTATGAACCGGGCTGCGGCTACTACGAAATAGTGCGGCCGGTGGGGCGGCGCGGCGACTTTTACACCAGCGTTTCCGTCGGGCCCACGTTTGGGGAGCTGCTGGGTTTTCAATTTGCCCAATGGGCCAACGGTGATGCGCTGCACCTCATGGAGGCCGGTGCGCACGACGGCCGACTCATGGCCGACATCCTGCAGTGCCTGCAGAATCACTGGCCGGAATTGTGGCCGAAGCTGGAATGCACCATCGTGGAACCATCACCTGCGCGCCGCCAAGTGCAGGCGCAGACACTGGCGGCATTCGCGGGAAAAATCCGTTGGGTGAGTGGTCTGGAGGAAATTCCCGAGGGCAGCATTCGAGGCGTGATCTACAGTAACGAACTGCTCGATGCCATGCCGGTGCATCGGCTCGGCTGGGACGCAGCGACGCAGGCGTGGTTCGAGTGGGGTGTGGCGTGGGAGGCGGGGCGCTTTGCATGGCGCCGACTTGCGGTGGCTGAACTGAAGGCCGTGCGAAACGAAACCTTGCAGGTGTCGCAGGCAATGCGCGAGGTGTTGCCCGATGGATTTGTCACCGTCGCCTGTCCCCGTGCAGCGGATTGGTGGCATGCTGCTGCGCGCCGTTTGGGCAGAGGCACTCTGCTGACATTGGATTACGGACTGACGTCGGAAGAGTTTTTTGCGCCGCACCGCACGAGCGGTACTGTGCGCGCTTATTTTCAGCATCAGATCGCCGACGATGTGCTGGGCAACGTGGGCGAGCAGGATCTCACTGCGTCCGTCAATTTTTCTGTGACGCAAATGATGGGCGAGCTGGCTGGACTGGCCACGCGCGCGCTGCAGACACAGGAACAGTTTTTGATGGGCGTCTTCCAGCAGACGCTGGCGCGGCCGGACAAGTTCCCGGAGTGGACGCCTGAACGCCGCCGACAGTTCCAGACGCTGGCGCATCCGCAGCACTTGGGCCGCTCGCATCACGCACTGGTGCAGTCGCGCTGACTAAAGCCCGGCGACTTCCCAACCTTTGCGATATTCGCGCCGCACCAACGCCGTGGCGTCTTTGCTGTTGGCGAAGGTCAACTTGGCGGCGTTCCACTCGAGGGTCTGATTTGGGAAATGCGTCGCGATGCCTCCCAGCAAGACCGCTTCGGTCAGCAGTCCGGAGTAATCAAAGCCGGCGCTCGTCTCGCCTTTGCCGCGGCAGGCGTCAATGAATTGGTGCCAGTGATTGGCGCTGGGAACGGCAGGCAACTTCACCTCCACAAATTTCTTTTTGGGATACAACTGCGGTGCCGACACGTGCGGGATGAGCATCACGCCTTCGGTGCCGATGAGGATGGAGCCTTGGCCGGGCAGGGCGTCGCCGCCCAGCAATGCCGCGATTTCCTGCGGCGGCTTTTCATCGCCATCGTACCAAGTCACCTCGACGGTCGGCGCGACGGTGAAGGCCGTTGCGGGGAAGACATATTTGATGCGCGCGTTGATGGCCCAGTTATGGCCGCGTGGCGCGGGACCTTCGGAACGCAGGGACAACGGTGCTGTCAGCGCGAGCGCTTTGTACACCGGATCGTAAATGTGGCAGCCCATGTCGCCGAAGGTGCCCGTCCCAAAAGCCAGACGCTTGCGCCAGTTGCCCGGGTGATAATAACCACCGCCCAAGTACGGCACCTTCGTGGCCGCGCCGCACCAGTGATCCCAGTTGATTTGTGTGGGCAACGGATCTTCGCGGTCTGGCCGCGGCGTGGTGTCGCCCCATTTCTTGTTGCTCCACGTGTGCACTGATTTCACTTTGCCGATGGCACCCGATTGCACGCCCGCCACAGCGGTGCGGTACGCGCCGTCGGAGTGGACTTGGATGCCCATCTGCGTCACCAACCCGCGCTCCTTGGCAAACTCGCGCAGTCGCCGCGACTCAAACACCTCGTGCGTCAGCGGCTTTTGCACGTACACATGCTTGCCCAGTTGCATCGCGCTCATGGCGATGGGCGCGTGCATGTGGTCGGGCGTGGAGACGTTGGCGGTGTCAAAATGTTTGCCTTCCTTGTCCAGCAACTCGCGCCAGTCGGCGTAAGCCTTGGCCTTCGGAAATTTCTTTTGGAACGAGGCGGCGGTGTTGCTGTCAATCTCCGCAGCAGCGATCACGTCCACGCTTGGATGTCCGGCGATGGATCCCAAGTCTGCACCGGCCATGCCGCCCGCGCCGAAGCTGACGTGCCGGATGCGTTCATTGGGCGAGATGGCCCAAGAGCGACGAGCGACAAACGGGAACGCGATGCCCGTAACGAGTGCGCGCTGAAGAAACCGGCGGCGAGTTTGGGAGTGGGAATTCATGCGGCACGAGTATGCGACAACGCCAACTCTTGGCAATACGATTGAGGGTTGCCAACCGCGCCACCGCACCGCCATACTTTCCCGAATCCATGAAACCACGCGTGCTGGCATTGCTGTTGCTTGTGCTTCTATGCGGTGGTTGCACCTCGCTGGTTGAAGTGGTCGTGGTGCGCGAAGGCAAACCCGTCGCAGCCATCTTTGTTCCAGAACGCATCTGGGATAATCCCGCGAAGATGCCGGAACCCAACGGTGTCTGGCGCGGTTCCACTCGTGATGAAGGCCAGCGCATTCGCCTGCGCGAATCAGTGCGCGACATGGTGGGTGTGCTGGAGCGAATCACCGGCGCGAAGATCGAGGTGCGCACAGGGGCGCCCAAAGCGGGCAACACGGTGCTGCCCATCTTGATTGCTGAACTGGCGGAGAAACAATTCGGTGCGCCACAGAAACGTTTCTCGCACAAGCAAGGCTTCCGCATTGTCGCGACGCCCAAGGCGGTGGGGTTGTCCGGCGAGAGCGACCTCGCGGTGAGCTACGCGATTTACACCTTGCTGGATCAACTGGGTTGCCGCTGGTACATGCCCGGGCCGATGGGCGAAGTGCTGCCGCGCGGCACGACACTGGCATTGGCCGTTCAGGATTTCTCCAGCGGACCGCACACCACATTTCGCGGGCTGTGGTATTGCGACAATGACTTTGCGCGGCGCAACCGGATGGGCGGGCTGGAGCTTTCTGCGGGGCACGCGCTGGAGACTTCCGTGCCGAACCAATTGCGCGTGGATCATCCTGAAGTGCGCGCCATCATCGGCGGCAAGCCCGACGCGGAAAAACTGAAATGGACGCACCCGCTGGTGGCCGACGCGCTGGCAACGGTGACGCTCGCCCAATTGAAACAGGATCCCACGATCAAAACCTTTTCGCTCTCGCCGATGGACGGCATTGGCTGGGATGAATCCGATGACACCAAGTATGATCACGGCGACTTTGATCCCTCGGCGCAGACCGTTTCCAAGACTGACCGCTTGATGCTGCTGTCCGATCGCGTGGCGCGCAAAGTGTGTGCGCAACATCCCGACGTGCTCTTCGGCATTCTGGCCTATGTGGATTACACACGCCCGCCGGTGAAGCAGGCGGTGCATCCCAATGTCGTCCCGGAAATCGCGCCCATCACTTACAGCCGCGCCCATCCCATGACCGACGATGGCGAGCCGAACAATCGGTCTCTGCGCCATTTGGTGACGGGCTGGGGCAAGGTGGCGCCGCAGGTGTCGTACTATTTCTACTCATGGTTTCTGGCGGAGCCTGCCGCGCCCAGTCCCTTCATCCGCAAATGGAGCGTGGACATCCCGTTGATCTACCAGAACCGCTGCAAGTTTTGGCAGCCGGAAACCATCTCCAATTTCGAGAGCAGCATGCACGCGCATTACTTGGGACTGCGCATGGCGTGGCATCCGGCGCAGTCGCCCAAAGACATCATTGCGGAGTTGCACCAGAAATTTTACGGCAACGCCGCCGCGGAGATGGCCGCGTACTGGCATCACATTGACGATGTGTGGGTGGACACGCCGGAGTATTCGGGCTGCGGTTTTGGTTATCTGCGGCGGTTCACGCCCGTGCGGATGGCAGAGACGCGGCGCTTGATGGATCGCGCGCTGGCTGCGGCGCGGACGGCCGAGGAGAAGTTTCGTATCGCGCTGGCGAATGACTCGCTGAAATTGTTCGAGCAATTCATGGCCATGCGCCGCGAGTTGGCGGATGGCCGGTGGGCCGGGATGGACACGCGCGCCAAGGAATATCAGCAGCGCCTTATTGCGCTGTGCGATAAATACGGGCGCGAGTTCGCGTTTGGCCGGATGGGCTGGACGGGTAATGACAGTCTGTACGGCCGTTATTTTTCGTCGTTCTACCAACTCACCTACGACGACGCCGCGCGTGTGGCGCGCGATTACCGGTTGCTGACACCCGCGTTGCGCGACTGGCGCTATCAAGTGGACAGCGACAAGAAAGGCGAAGCGGCGGGCTGGGGCAAAGCCACATTGGATGACGCCACTTGGAAGGCCACCGATGTCTGCCATGAGACGTGGTCCAGTTTGGGGCTGCACAATTACATGGGCGCACTGTGGTATCGGCGCGCGGTGGATTTGCCGGCGGTGGCCGCAGGGAAAAAGATTCACCTTTGGATTGGCGCAACGGATGGCCGCGTGAAGGTGTTTGTCAACGGCCAGCACGTACTGCATGGGGTGGGTGTCAAATCCGCGCCGGACTTCAGCGGCTATTGCCAGCCCACGACATTCGACATCACGGCGGTGGCGAAGCCGGGTGCACAAAACCAGATCAGCCTGTTGTGCACGCGGGAGTTTTTGAATGAGCTGGGCACCGGCGGTCTGCTGGCGCCCGTGGCGGTGTATGCCGATAAAGACTAACCTGAAACTGAAATGAATCTTTCCAACTTCCGATTGGTGATGGTGGCACTTGCCGCAGTCTTGGTCTGCACGCCCAGCTGTGCTCTTCTCGCGCCCAAGCCGGCGCCCAAACGCATCGCGGCTATCGTCACGGAGTACCGGCAGAATTCGCACGCCGATGTCATCGTCAGCCGGATTCTGGAATCGTACACGCTCGATGGCAAAGGCGAGTATCCGAATCTGAAACTGGCATCGCTCTACACTGACCAAGTGCCGGCCAGCGACACGAGCCGCGCAATGATGAAGCAGCACGGCGTCCCCATCTTCACCAACATCGCCGAGGCGCTGACGTTGGGTACGGGCAAGCTGGCGGTGGACGGGATTTTGCTCGTGGCTGAGCACGGCAAGTACCCGACGAATTCAACGGGCAATGTCATCTGGCCGAAACGTCGCATGTACGATGAGATCCAAAAAGTCTTCCGCCAAAGCGGCCGCGTGGTGCCGGTGTTTTGCGACAAGCATCTCGCCGACAATTGGACGGATGCGAAGTGGATGTACGACACGGCCAAAGAACTGAAGTCGCCGCTCATGGCGGGATCTTCGTTGCCGGTGCTGTGGCGTTATCCGGAGGCGGACATGCGGCGCGGCGCCAAGCTGAAGGAGATCGTGATTGTCTCCTATCACACGCTCGATGCGTACGGGTTTCACGCGCTGGAAATCGGGCAATGCCTTGCCGAGCGGCGTGCGGGTGGCGAGACGGGTATCCGCAGTGTGCGCGGCATCAAAGGACAAGCTGTCTGGCAAGCGGGACGCGACGGGGTGTTTGACCGCGCATTGCTGGACGCCGCGTTGAAGACGCTCAAGCAAAGCCCCATCAGCCGTGGCGGCACGGTGGAGAAGTTGGCGCCTGAGCCGATCCTCTGCACCATCGAGTATCGCGACGGCACGCGCTCTCACATGATCACGCTCAACGGCGCGGTGGGCGAGTGGGCTGCGGCTTGGCGCACTGCCGATGACAACGCTGTCACCGCCACAAATTTCTTCACGCAAGAATGGCGGCCCTTCATGCACTTCACGCATCTGCTCAAGGGAGCGGAACAGATGTTCCATACCGGCCAGCCGGCGTGGCCTGTCGAGCGTACGCTTTACACCAGCGCTGTGCTGGATGCGTTGCTGATCTCTCTTAAACAAGATGGCAAGCCGGTGGAGACGCCGCATCTGGACATCAAGTACACATCGGATTGGAACTGGAAACAACCGCCGCCCATGCCGCCGAATCGGCCCATCAACGACAAGTGATTTGAGCGAACTTACTGCGCACACATGAGAGCCACCAAAAACGAAGCTGCTGGATTTACCGCGTACTCTGTGGAGGACACCGCTGCGGCCATCAACCGATATGGCAACCAGAACGGCTCGATTCCCATCAGCGTTTCCATCGTGCAAGAAGGGGAGGGAAGCTCGGCGACGATCAAGGCCATCGCGGTCTTTGCCCCGTTGCGCCAAGCCCAGCCTGTCGAGGCGGCCGTCGCATCACCCAATGCGCAAGCCGCGTCGGCCAGTGAAGATTCTTGGGGCGAGGAAGAAGCTGGTCATGACGCGCGTTGAGGGTGCGCGGGGCAAATTGGTTTTGCCAACGGCAATGAGTTCGCGCACGCTGCCGCCCTCGATTTTTTGGAAATGAATCTGCCGACTATCAAATTGGATCAGGGCATCCACACGATGCACCTGTTTTACCGCGTGAACCGCACGGCGTGGGCGCACTGGGGCACGAGCGCTGCCGCGGAGTCGCTGGAAAAGTTGGCAGCGCTGTGCGCGGCCAACAGCGCGCCTTCGCAGCCGCTGCTGCGGACGTTCGCCAATGTGGGCGGCAAGGCCGATCTGGTGTTCTGGCTTTTCCACGCGGAACTGGGCGGACTGGCGCAGTTGCATCGCGATGTGGAGGCGTGTTTCCCTCCCGGCACGTTGGAGCGGGTTTATAGCTATCTGAGCATCACCGAGTTGGTCGAGTACATGCCCAAGGAAGAGGACAACAAGCGCCGCGTGCAGACGGAGTTCAAGCTGGAACCAGGCACGCCGGCCTTCGCAGAGAAACTGGCCGAGTTGGAAAAGCTCAACAAAGAATATGAGCACTACCGTCTGAATCCGGAGATGCCCGATTGGGAGGTCATGTGCTTTTATCCCATGCTGAAAAAACGGGACGGCGCGGACAACTGGTACTCGCTGGATTTTGAGACGCGCAAGAAACTGATGCGCAGCCACGGAGTCACGGGGCGCAAGTTTGCCAATCGCATCAAGCAGCTCATCACTGGCAGCAGCGGCTTGGACGATTGGGAGTGGGGCGTGACGCTCATGGCGCACCAGGTCGATGCGTTCAAGGAAATCATTTACGAGATGCGCTTGGACGAAGTGAGCGCGCGCTTCGGCGAGTTCGGCCCTTTCTATATCAACATGCGCCTGCAGCCTGCGGCGCTGTGGCAGCATCTGCGCCTGTAGTCACTTCACTTCTTCTGGAACACCGACTTGCCGCCCAGAAAAGTCTGCAGCACCTGCGTGCCGACGATCTGTTCCTCGGGGCAAGTCAGTAGATCACGATCCAGCACGATCAGATCGGCCAGCTTGCCGGGCTTGAGCGTCCCAATGTCGTCCTCGCGGAAGAGGATGAACGCGTTGTTCGCCGTGTAAAATCGGATGGCCTGTTCGCGCGTCAACGATTCCTCCGGATGCAGCGCGCCCTCGCGCCATTTCGTGCGGCGCGTGATGGCCGTGGCCATCCCCAAGAATGGATTGTACGGGTTGATGCTGCGCAGCGATCCGATCTTCTGCATGTGATCAGAACCGCCGCCGGCGATGCCGCCCGCCTCGAAGATGCTGCGCAGCGGCTGGAACCAGCGCAGGCGCGGATTGCCGAACTGCTGCTCCAACGTGCGCGCGTCCAGATACAGCCACGCGGGTTGGATGTCCGCGACGACGCCCAACTTGGCCATGCGTTGCACGGATTCCGCGCTCATGAAATTGCAGTGGGTGATGCACGGTCGCGTGCGCAGGATGGGGTTGTCTTTGCTGACCGTCTCGTAGGCGTCGAGCAAGGCATGCACGGCGCCGTCGCCCACGGCATGCGCGGTGAATTGCAGATGACTCTCCACCGCGGCGCGCACCATCGGCGTCAGGCGATCGGCGCTGATGAAGAGCAGCCCGCGATATTCCGGATCGGTGATGGCGTAGATGCTACTGCGACCCCACGGTTCGCGCATGAAGGCGCTCCCCGTGAGCATGCCGCCGTCGAGAAAAGTTTTGGTGCCCACAATGCGGAGTAGGAGATCCTTCTCTTTGAACAACGGATGCTCCGCCACGCGCCGGATCTCAGCGGTGATCTGATCAATCGGCCCTTGGTTGCGGATGAAGTGCGAGAGGGAAAGGCGCACGGATAATTTCCCGTCTGCGCGCAACGTTTGATACTGCGCGATGCTGCCGGCGTTGGCGCTGCGATCGCCCACGCTGGTGATGCCCACCGAATTGTAGTCGGCGAAAAGCTGTTGTAGCCGCTCCAAGCTTTCTTTCGTGGAGGCGGACTTGCGCGGGCTTTTGGATTTCACCAGCCGCGTGCAGCCGCGCAGGATGCCCGTGAGTTCGCCTTCCGCATCCTTCTCGATCTGGCCGGGGCCGCCGTCGGTGATCTTGTAGTCGCGATCAATGCCGCTGAGTTTAAGCGCAAGACTGTTGAGGCTCGCATCGGGGCCGGTGCGAAAGACCGTCGGGTGCTTGGGCGCGGCACGATCCAACTCCTGCCGGCTGGGGTAGCGCTGCTCTTTCAGTCGGGTGATAAAAATCTGGTCCAACTCGATCCACTGTCCCTCGGGCAAAGCTTTGGCGCGCACGCCCACGTAGGCCAGCACATCGGCGATGGACTCCATGTCCGGAATGGGATGATCGAACTCCGTCATGGCCGCGCCCGGATGCACGTGGCTGTCAATGAGGCCGGGCAACACCATCTTGCCGCCCAAATCAATCAGCTTGGTCTGCGCCGATTTGGTTTTGAGCACGGCATCATTATCGCCCAGTGCCGAGATGCGGTCGCCGGTGATGGCGATGGCTTGTACGATGGTGAACTGCTTATCCACCGTCACGATTTTGCCGTGATGCAGGATGGTGTGCGGCGCGGCGTCAGCAGCGGAAAGACTCGGCAACAAGCCCGCGAGGCAGGCGCAAATGATGCGAGGGAGCATGGGGGAAGAATGGGGTAACCCAGTCCGTTGGGCAAGGCTGGGTGGCAGGATTTAATCTGGCATGGGCACTTGACCAATCGCCGTTACGGGGCAATGATGATGTCACATGGCTCAGTAGGCGCTCGACTTATCTCACTTCATGACTAAACGCGACATCGTCCTGGCCATCGCCAAGCAGAAAGAGATCGAGGCGTACGGCGTCACCCAGCAACAGATCATGGCGGTGGTGCAGGCCACGCTGGATCAAATCCGCGCTGCGATGTCGCGGCAAAAGTCGGTGGAGCTGCGCAACTTTGGCGTGTTCCAAGTGGTCAAGCGCGAGGCGCGTGTGGGGCGCAATCCCAAAAAACCCGGCGTGGACGTGCCGATCCCCGCGCGATTCACGGTCAAATTCAAGCCCGGCAAGGAAATGAAGAGCGACATGGGCCGGCTGATCGTGTCGCGCTAGGCCGAAAGTGCCTTGACCTGCACCGCCGCGCGGTTGTTCTCTGTGGCGATGGAACATTTGCCGGGCTTCCGCGATTTCTTTCCCGAGCCGTTGCCCCAAGGCGAGGCGTGGAGTGCGGCGGTGCGCGAACACATCTTTGGCCGCTGGCAGACCGTGGCTCGGCGGTACGGATTCCAATTCTACGACGGGCCGCCGGTTGAGCCGCTGGAATTATACACCGCCAAAAGCGGCGAGGAGATTGTCGGTCAACTCTACAACTTCGTGGACAAAGGCGGGCGCGCCGTGTCGTTGCGGCCGGAGATGACGCCCACCGTGGCCCGCATGGTGGCCGCACGCGAGCGGCACTACAAAAAGCCGCTCAAGTGGTATTCCATCCCGCAACTCTTCCGCTACGAACGCCAGCAGAAGGGGCGGTTGCGCGAACATTTCCAGCTCAACGCCGACATCTTTGGCGAGGCGGACACGGCTGCCGATGCGGAGTTGATTGCGCTGCTCATTGATCTGCTGCGTGCCTTTGGGTTGACCGCCGATGATTTCGTCATCCGCCTTAGTTCGCGCAATGCGTGGCAGGATTTTTATCAGCGGCGCGGCAATGACCCCGCCAAGGCGTACGATTTTTTCCAGATCGTGGACAAGCTGGAGCGCGCCGATCCGGTGCAGAGCGACATCAAGCTGCGCGAGCACGGGTTCACGCTCGATGAACTCCGCGCCTTCATCCAAGGCGGCGAGCCTACCGACGAACTGCGTCGCGTGCTCGATAATCTGGCCGCGCGCGGGCTGGCCGATTTCGTCAAGATTGATTACACGGTCATCCGCGGTTTGGCTTATTACACCGGCGTGGTGTACGAGGCGTTTGATCGCCACGGGAAATTCCGGGCCATCGCGGGCGGCGGTCGATACGATCAGTTGGTCAAGCTCGTCTCGGGC
Organism: Pedosphaera sp.; assembly: GCA_009695465.1. Lineage (GTDB taxonomy): Bacteria > Verrucomicrobiota > Verrucomicrobiia > Limisphaerales > UBA1100 > SYLI01. The sequence goes on along the minus strand of SIAW01000047.1, from coordinate 3,924 downwards.
GGACAGGTGGATATGCCCGCCGCAGGTTTTGCGATGGGCGACGTGGTGCTGACCGAGTTGCTCAAAGACCGTGCCAAGCTGCCCACCTTTGGCGAACGGCTCGATGCGTATGTGTTGGTCGAGGACGAGACGCGGCGCGCAGCCAGCCTGGGTTTGGTGCAGCGACTGCGCGATGCGGGGTTCGTCGTGGATCTGCCGTTGACCCCGATGAAACCCGACAAGCAATTCAAGCGCGCGCAGGAGGCGGGCGCCGTCCACACGCTCTGCGTCCTGCCCGAATCTGTGGTGCGCATCAAACGCTTGGCCACGCGCGCGGAGACGACACTGCCGCTGGAGGGCGTCATTCCTCATCTGCAAGCCAACGGAAATTAATATGCGCGAACTCTACATCGGCATCGACAGCGGTACGCAATCCACCAAGGCACTAGTGGTGGATGGGCGCACCGGCAAGGTGGTCGGCAGCGGGCAGAAAAGTTACGGGCTGATTGCCGGCTTGCCTGCCGGCGCGAAAGAGCAGCATCCGGAAACTTGGAAGCAAGCGGCGCGCACCGCAGTGCGTGCGGCGTTGAAGGCTGCGAAAGCAAGCGCCAGCGAGGTGAAGGCGATTGGCGTGAGTGGCCAGCAGCACGGATTTGTGCCGATGGACAAGCAGGGCCAAGTGATCCGCCCCGCCAAGCTGTGGTGCGATACCACCACTGCCGCCGAGTGCGATCTCATCACAGAAAAGTTGGGCGGCAAAAAGAAGGTCATCGCCAGCGTGGGCAATGCGATGTTGCCGGGTTTCACCGCGCCCAAAATTCTCTGGCTGAAACAGCACGAGCCACACAACTACGCCAAGCTGGCGACGGTGCTGTTGCCGCATGATTATCTCAACTGGTGTTTTACCGGCCGCGCGGTGATGGAATACGGCGACGCCAGCGGCACCGCGTTGCTGAACGTGCGCCGCCGCCAATGGGCCACGCCGGTTCTGGACGCGATTGATCCTGCGCTGGCCGAGAAACTGCCGCCGCTCATTTCCAGCAACGAGCCGGTGGGGCGTCTCTCGGCCAAGGCTGCGGCGGATCTCGGATTATCCACCGACGTGTGGGTGAGCGCAGGCGGTGGCGACAACATGATGGGCGCCATCGGCACGGGCAACACGCGCGCGGGCGTCATCACCGCCAGCTTTGGCACCAGCGGCACGATTTACGCCTGCGCCGAAAAGCCGGTGATTGATCCGCAAGGTGAGATCGCCGCGTTCTGCGACAGCACCAACCGTTGGCTGCCGTTGTTGTGCACGATGAATGTGACGGTGGCCACGGAGATGGTGCGGCAAGATTTCCGGATGTCGCACGAACAATTTGAGAAGACCGCTGCTGCTGCGCCCGCCGGTAGCGACGGTCTGTTGCTATTGCCGTACTTGGAAGGCGAGCGCACGCCCAACACGCCCGATGGCACCGGGGTGTACTTCGGCGTTCGCCCGAAGACATTCACGGGGGCGCATTTTGCACGCGCTGCGATGGAGGGCGTGACGCTGGGGATGAACTACGGACTGCGTCGCCTGTCGGGATTGGGCGTGAAGGCAAAACAGATCCGCGCGACGGGCGGCGGTGCGCGCTCCAAACTCTGGCGACAGATCATGGCCGACGTGTTTAATGCGGAAGTCGTCACGCTGACGGTGGCGGAAGGGGCGGCCTTTGGCGCGGCATTGCAAGCCCTGTGGTGCGTCGGTGAACAACGTGGTGAACAAGTGTCCATCGCCGACATCACCGACCAGTTTGTGGGATTGAACAGGAAAGAGACGGCCACCCCGAGTGCCAAAAATGCGACAGTTTACCGAGAATTACAGTCAATTCAGGACGAACTCGCGGCTGGCCTTGATTCTGCTTTCCATCGGCACCGTAGAATTGTGAGTTGTGGATAACCCGTGAAGAGCTGGTGGGTGCCTGTGGACAAACCCAATAATTATTTGGGACTGGAACTAGCGCAATCAATTGCCTGTGGTAGGTTCCCCACATGAAGTTGGTTCTTTCCGCCCACAAGATCAGCCTCACCGAAGCCATCAAAGATCATCTCACCCAGCGAATCGCCAAGCTGGAACATTTGGATGGGCATGCCCACACCGCTTTTGTGAATCTGGAAATGGATCACCAAGGGATGCCACTCAAGAAATTCACCTGCACGATCAAGCTGGCGTTGCCCGGTCAGACATTGGTGGCGCGAGATTCAGAAAGTGACCTGTACGCAGCGATGGATTTGGCCACCAAGAAAATCCAGCAGCAGATCCGCACGCGTCACAGTCGCTTCAAAGCCAAGAACCATCACGACGCCTCTGTTGGCAAGCGTACGATGGTCGAGCACGCCGCGTAGCCCGCGACGTTGCTGCGGCTGGCGTTGACCCTTCCGCCCGATCCGAATTACGGTGCGCCCATGTGGTTGCGCGCGCGTGTGGTTTGGCCGGTCAGTTGCGCGCCGATTTCTGATGGCGCAGTCTGCATCGAGGGCAACTCCATCACCGCGGTCGAGCGTTGGAGTGATGTCAGCATCAGCGGTTCAGCGGCCACCGACTTGGGCGAGGTCATCCTCATGCCCGGCCTCGTCAATGCCCATTGCCACTTTGACTACACCGATTTCGCCGGCCGCATTTCTCCCGCAGCATCCTTCGCCCAATGGATTCGCCACATCGTCGCGCTGAAAGCGGATTTCGATGACGCTGCGCACTGGCAATCCTGGCTGCGCGGGGCCGCGCAATGTCTGGCCCACGGAATGACGACGGTGGCTAATATCGAAACACGCCGCGAATGCCTTCCGGGATTGTGGCAACAAACACCACTACGACTGCGCCCCTTTATCGAAATGATTTTGCTGCGTGCTGACAGTGACGCCGATGCTGCGCTGTCGGAAATACTGCGCTGGACGAATCAAAATCCGTTGCCGCGCGGCGACCGACTAGGCCTCTCCCCGCACGCGCCGTACACGGCCAAGCCCGATTTACTCCGGCGATGTGCAGCCCGATTAGCGGATGGTCTGCCAATGGCCATGCACCTTGCGGAGTCTGCCGAAGAAGATGACATGTTCCGCAACGCGCGCGGGCCGTTGTATGAAATGCTGGCGGACGCCGGCCGCGAGATGAGCGATTGCGGTCTTGGCTCTGCGGTGCTGCACGCCGATCGCTGCGGCATCTTGAACCGCGGGTTGATCGCTGTTCATTGTAACTACGTGGATGCGGCGGACATTGACCTGCTGGCGAAGCGCGGGGTTCATGTCGCCCATTGCCCGCGCAGTCATTCTTACTTCGGGCATCGACCCTTTCCGCTCGATGCGATGGCAAAGGCTGGCGTGAATGTGTGTCTGGGCACGGACAGTCTGGCCACCGTTCGCGGTGGCGCGCGAGTGGAGTTGGATATGTTTGCGGAGATGCGACAGTTCCAGCGTGCGCATCCGGAAACGGCCCCCACAGCCATCGTGCACATGGCCACGCTCAACGCTGCCCGCGCGCTTTCTTTGCAAGGCTGCGTGGGCGAACTCGCGCCGCAATCGTGGGCGGATCTCATCGCGCTGCCATTTGCCGGACCGCTGGCATCCGCGCCCGACGCAGTCCTTTGCCATGCCGGGCCTGTACGCGCGGTCATGTTGAATGGACAATGGATATGGCCCTCGCCATCATCCGCGCCTGTACATGCAGGGTGATTTTAGTGAAGAGCTGCAGGCCCGCTTGCGCGATGTGGATGCGCGGGGACTTCGCCGCCGCTTGCGACAGGTGGACTCCGCGCAAGGCCCGCACCTGATGGCAGCGGGACGTTCACTGCTCAATTTTTCCTCCAACGATTATCTCGGGCTGGCGACCCATCCGGCGTTGAAAGAAGCGGCCATTCGCGCCATTGAAAAGTTTGGCGCTGGTGCCGGTGCCGCGCGATTGATCAGCGGTTCGCAAACCCCGCATCA
>SIAW01000046.1 GCA_009695465.1 Pedosphaera sp. | reverse complement strand
CCGACGCCATTCTCGTGGGCGCGGGCAGCCTCGATGACATCGAGGCTGCCAAGGCGTTGGTGGATGACGCCGGGCGCGTGCGGAAGACGGTGGACAAACGCGCGCTCACCGCCGAGGAACTGCGCGTGCACCGGTTCGCTGGCGAGGCGATCGGCATCCTCAAATTCAGCGCTGCCGGTCGCGCCGCGTTGCTGGCCGAGTGCGAGCGGTTTCTGGCCGAGCCGCAAAACGCGCTGCTCAACTGGGAGCATGTGCTCAATCAATTTCTGCCGCACCACTCGGTGGCGTGTCATTTCGAGACCTGCGAAGATTGGATCGAGATTGATACGCCGGAAGATTTCCAGCGCGCTGCGCAAAAGAATTTCGACCCGCGCCCGCGCGCCCGCTAGTCTGGCCGCGTGGCCGAGCGCAAGCGCACCATTCTTCCCGAAGCAGCGTTGTCCTCCGCAGAAGCCGCCGGCTTGGGTGCGACACTGGTCGCCAAGACGCGCGCGGCCACTTCGCTGGCGCTGGGATCCTTTGGGTTGGTGGCGCTGTTCGCCTTTGCACAGGCCACGCGCAAAGGGCTGTTCGCCGCCGACTACATCGCGCTCTTTTTCCTGTCGCTGCTCTCGATGGCCGCGGTTTATCTCTACGCCTACACCGCGCTGGTGTTTGCGGCGGGGTTGCCGCGCTGGCGCGGATTTGCCCTCACCACAGCGGGCGTGATCATCCCCTTCGCGGTCAGCTATTATTTGGTGGGCTACCGCGGCTTCTGGCACTTGCTTAAATTGCGCGACGGATTTTCCTGGTGGGCGCTGGGCACGGGCGTCGTGTTTTTGCTGCTGGGCTTTTTTATCCTGCAACAACTGCGCCGACTCTGGGAAGTGCGCCAGGCGGTGGACGCCGCGCAACTGGCGAGCCGCGCGTCCGGTGCCGCTCAGCCCTGAGTCTTCCCGTTGCCAGTCGCCGCGCGTTGCGCTACGTTCTGCGGCATGGCAGGTACACGGCTGACGCGGTGGGTTTCGTTTTGTTTATTGATGGGGCTGCTGGGTTGCGAACGCCGCGAGCCGGTCAAGCCCACGGCGGAGAAGCCTTCGCCCGAGCGCAACGCCTCCGTCGCCACCAACGCAGCGAGACCGGTCGTGGCATTGCCCACGAACACCGCCCCCGTCACGCCGGCATCCACTGCGTTGCAGCGCGAATTGTCGGTCGGCTATCTCCTGGCAGGCCTGCCAGCGCTGGATCGGTTGCCCGGCGAGGATTTGGATGGCGACGGCAAGGCCGACGTGGATCGGTTGGCGTTTGACACCGAGTTGCGCCAGCGGTTGTTGGCGCATGTGCGCGGGTTGCAGATTGGATTCAGCCCAGCTGTGGCGCTCGCGGCCTCCGATGTCCTGTTTGTCGGCGCCGATGGCCGGGCCAACGCCACCGCGCGACAACAATTCACCACGACCGTGCTGCCCGCGAAACAATTGGCGGCCGAAGATTTCACCCGCTACGCGCAGCACGAGATGGCGATCGAGCATCTCAGCCAAGTCATGGCGTCCGGCAGCGGCTTCCTGCCGCAGCGCGCGGCGCGGCGGTTGTTCGAGTTCGGCCACGAGCAATTCCAGATGGAGGTGGTGTTCTTCGCCGCCACCAATCACCTCAACGAAGTCGTGGTCAACGACGCCGTGACGGCCGAGTTTTACACCAACAACACCCAACGCTATCTGCCGCCGCCGCGCCTGCGCGTGGCGTATGTGCGCCTGCCATTGGTGGCGTTTGATCAGGTTGCCCGCTTGCCCGTGGCGGACATCGAGGAGAATGTCCGCTCCATTTACCGTAGCAACGGTGCCGCTGGCTTTTCCGATGCAACTGGGAAACCAATGACGGAGGCTGATGCGCTGCGCCAGATTCGCTGCACGGTATTGACTCATCGGCGCATGGAAAAACTGCGCCAACAGATTTTTGCCGGCGCGCTGCCCGACGTCGCCCGGTTGCGTGAAGCGATGAAGACCGAGACCACCCCGCCCGCATTGCGCGTGGAGGAAACGGAAGGCTCAGTGGGCTTTGGCGCGCCCGACGCGCTGGCCAACACCTTCGACATCGCATCGCGTCTGCAGGAAAATCGGCTCTCGCCGCAACTGGTGTTTGAGACCGACGCCATTTGTTTGGTGGGATTGATCCAGCGCCAGCAACCCGCCCTGCCGCCATTCGGGAGCCTGCCGCTGAATAGCCGCCTGATCGTTGCGCGCGATTATCGCGCCGAGAAAGCGCTGGCCGCCTCGCAGATCCGCGGCAAAGCCCTGCGCCAGATTTTCTCGGCACGCTTGCAACAGGGCGAACCCTTCGACCGCATCTGCCGCGACGCCAACGTGACGCGCTGGGCGTTGCCCGCCTTCACGCTCTCGCAATCGGCGTGGCCCACCTATCTGCAGCCGCTGCCGCTGGCGGAAGTCCAGCAAGCTACGCGGGAACTGCTCGATGCCAATGCCACGGCATCGCGGCTGACCCCGGTTGCCACCACGCCGGGCGGCGGTTATGTCTTACACCTCGCCGCGCGCGTGCCGCCTTCGGAGGCCAACACGACGGCAATGTTCCCCGCGTATCTGAACGGCATGCGTCAGCAAGGCATCGCCGCGGCCAGCGTGGCGGTGATGCAGCCGATGGCCTCAACGCGCGGTTCGCAGATGCGCCCAGCCGGTTGGTTCCTGCCCGAGTGGGAACAGATGCGCCTGAAAATGTTGGTGGAGGTCAAGCGGACTCGGCAGATGGAATTGCCCCGCGAACTGGCCGCCGAGCGCCAGTTGCTGGCTCAATCCACGCTGGCGTTGGCGGACAAAAACGGCACTGGTGCTGCGCAGGCCAAGCTGCGCGCGCAACACGGACAGCATCAGCAGCGTGTCCAAGCGATGGAAGAAGAGAGGATGATTTATCAAGCCGCCCAGCAACGATTGGCGGCCACACCGTCCTTGGCAGCGGCGACGGAGGGAGTGGCAGACGCGCTGCCCGCGAATGAAACGGCGGCCAATGACGCGCTGCGCCAGTTCATGGTGGGCACCAATCGCGTGACGGGCGCCGTGCTGTCGCAATTCGCCACAGCGCACACGGGCACGGCCGCCGCACGGCGCACGCGCCTGATGGCCGCTGCACTGTTCTGCGCCGCCGGTCAGCCGCAAGCGGCGCAACAGGAATTGCAGCCGCTGCTCGACAACCCACCCAAGCCGCTCGCCGCTGCGGTGCGATTGGGCGCGGCCGCTTGTCTGGATGACATGGGCAAGATGGACGAGGCGCTGGCCGCTTATCGGCGCGTCATCGAACAGCACCCGCATCAACTGGAAGCCATCCACGCGCGGCTTGCCGTGGGTGCGTTGCACGAGGCGCGCAAAGAATATCCGCTGGCCGCAGCGCGCTATGTCGAGGTGATGAACACCGACCCCGTTGGTTACTGGGCGCGCATTGCATCGGCCCTGCACAGCCGACTTCCCAACGGCGGCCGATAATCGCGCGGGCCAGTCGCTTGACAGCCACTCCGCGCCCGATACGCTGCCAGTGTACCAATACTGGCACCCACCACGGGCATGCGATTTCTGCGTCATCTTCCTTCGAGCCTGAGCTTGGCACTCGCATTGTCTGCGGCCACCACGGCGCGGGCGGCGGTGGATTACGCGCGCGACATCAAGCCCCTGCTGAGCGCGCGCTGTTACGCCTGTCACGGCGTGCTCAAGCAAAAGGGCGGCCTGCGATTGGACACCGCTGCGGCACTGCGGCGTGGCGGCAAAAATCCGCCGGCCATTGTGGCGGGCCAGCCGGCGGCCAGTCTGGTGGTGAAGAAAATTGCCGCCCAAGATCCCGCCGACCGGATGCCGCCGGAGGGCGACCCGTTGACCCCGGCACAGATTGCGGCCATCACCACTTGGATTGCTGAAGGCGCAGTGGCACCGGCCGATGAGCTGCCCCCAGTGGATCCGCGCCAGCACTGGTCTTATCAACCCGCCAAACGGCCAGCCGTGCCGGTGTCAAAAGTCGCAGGCCCACCGGCCAATCCCATCGACTCCTTTCTGGCGTCGGCCCGCGAGGTGCGCGGACTGCACGCCGCTGCACCCGCCAGCAAAGACGTGCTGCTGCGGCGCGTGTACTTGGATTTGATTGGACTGCCGCCCACGCGCGAGGAACTCCACGCCTTCCTCGCCGACGCCGCGCCCGACGCGTACGAGAAGGTCGTGGATCGGCTGCTGGCCAGTCCGCGTTATGGTGAGCGTTGGGGGCGGCATTGGATGGACATCTGGCGCTACAGCGATTGGTACGGCTACCGGCCCAGCGGCGAGATCCGTTACAGCCAGCGGCACATCTGGCGGTGGCGCGATTGGATCGTTGAATCGCTCAATGGCGACAAGGGTTATGATCGCATGCTCACGGAGATGCTGGCGGGCGATGAAGTGGCGCCGACGGACCCGGGCGTGCTGCGCGCCACCGGTTACTTGGGGCGCAACTGGTACAAGTTCGACCGCAACGTGTGGCTGTTCGAGACGGTGGAACAGACCGCGCAAGGCATGTTGGGGATGACGCTGCGCTGCGCCCGCTGTCACGATCACAAGTTTGATCCGCTCACGCAGTTGGACTACTACCAGTTCCGCGCCTTCTTCGAGCCGCACGGCGTGCGCACCGATTTGCTGAGCGCTGAGCCGGGCACCAACGCCAGCAACACCGAGGCGCAGGCGATGAAAGAGGGACTGGCGCGCGTCTATGATGCGACCAACGACGCGCCCACATTTCTTTTCCTGCGCGGCGACGATCGGCAGCCTGACAAGGCCGCGCCGTTAAAACCCGCCGCGCCCGCCGTCTTCGGCGACATCCCGCTCGCCGTGCAGCCGGTGGCGTTGCCGGCCGATGGATTTTATCCCGCGCTGCGCCCGGCCCTCGTGCAGTCCATGCTGGAGAACGCCGCCAAGGCCGTGCAGAGCGCGCAGACCGCGCGGCAACAGGCGCAGGACGCGGTGACAGTGGCCAAGTCCAAACGGGAAGCGTTCGTCGCGCGCCAATCCAATGCAACGATCGGGCCGAAGATATTTTTTGAGGATGACTTTGCAACGGCCAAACCGGCGCTGTGGCAGACCGTCAGCGGCGAGTGGGCGCACGAGAAGGGCGGACTGGCGCAGAAAGCCGTCGGCACGTTTCACACCCTCGTCTCGCAGACCAATCATCTGCGCGACTTCTGCGCGCGCGTGACGTACCGGACGTTGGAGCTGGGCAATTTCCGGTCGGTGGGCGTGTTTTTTGACTCGGCGGAATTGCGCGATGCGCAGGCCGTGTACACCTCCATCAGCAACGGCGCGTCGAGCGTGCAGGCGTTTCATCGCGAGAACGCGCAGGAAGCGTACCCCGCGGCGGGCATCGCGCAACACCCGCTCAAGCTCAACGAACCCATCACGCTGGACATCGCCGCGCGCGGGGCGCAGCTCAACGTGTGGGTGAACGGCAAGCTGGCATTGGCCTACACGATGCCGCGACCGCGCCGCGATGGGCGCTTTGCCCTTTGGGTGCACAGCGGCGCGGCGGTATTCTCCGAGGTGCGACTGGCCGCGTTGCCGGAGGGATTCGCGCTGGCAGACAACCTAACCACTGCGCGGCTGTCACCTTTTGTCGGGCAGACAGCGAAAGATTTTGATGTCGCCGTGGACGCGGCTGAAAAGGCGGTCGCATTGGCGGTGTCAAAATTTGAAATCAGCCAGACCGAGCAAGCCGCCGTGCAACTGCGCGTGGCGGCCGATCGCGCCCAGCTTGCCGGTGCAGCGGATTTTGACACCCATGCCCGCGCCGCGGCGAAGGCCGAGCGTCAACTCGCGTTGGCCAAGGCGAAGGTCGCTGTATTGGAGACGACGGATGAAAAGAAACTGGCCACGGCGCGGCAGGCCGTGACGACAGCAGAGACCAATCTCGCGAAGACCGACGCGCAATACACGCCGTTGGGCACGATGTATCCCAAACAAAGCACGGGACGCCGGCTGGCCTTGGCGCGGTGGATGAGCGATCCGCGCAACCCGCGCACCGCGCGCGTGGCAGTGAATCACATCTGGCTGCGGCACTTCGGCGCGGCGCTGGTGCCCACGGTGGCGAACTTCGGCGTGGCCGGCCAGTCGCCGTCCCATCCGGAATTGCTGGACTGGCTGGCGGTGGAGTTGATGGAAAGCGGGTGGCGTATGAAATCGCTGCACCGACTGATGGTCAGCTCGCAGGCTTACCGAATGGTCTCTGCGACGGACACGGGGGACAACGCGGCGCGCGATCCGGGCAACCGTTTTCTGTGGCGGATGAACCCGCGCCGGATGGAGGCGGAGGCGGTGCGCGACGGCGTGCTCGCGGCGGGTGGCAGTTTGGACCTGACGATGGGCGGCGCGGATTTGGAGGAGGGACTGGGCCAGACGACGCCGCGGCGCAGTCTGTATTTTCGCACCACGCCGGACAACAAGATGGCGATGCTCGAGCTGTTTGATCTGGCCAATCCCAGCGAGTGCTATCAGCGACGGCAGAGCGTGATGCCGCAGCAGGCGTTGGTGTTGATGAACAGCGCGCTGGCGCTGGATCAATCACGGTTGCTGGCGCGCAAGCTCGCTGCGGCGGCGCCGATGGACGAGGCGTTTGTCGTGGCGGCATTTGAATCGGTGCTTTCCCGCGCGCCGTCCAAAGAGGAGCTCGCGGCGAGCGTGCGCTTCCTGCAGACGCAGGCGGCAGAGCTGGCCAAGCCGGCGGGCGCGGTGTTTGCCACCGGGCCAACGCCGCAGGTGCCGCCCTCGGCGCAGCCGGCGGCGCGCGCGCGGGAGAACCTGGTGCACGTGCTGTTTAATCACCACGACTTTGTGACCATCCGATGAAAGGCCAACTGTGAACGAGCCGGACAAACATGGCGCGGGCTGCGGGCGTGTGAATCGCCGGGCGTTCCTGGGCGATTGCGGGATGGGCTTCACCGGCTTGGCGCTGGGCGCGATGTTGCAACGCGAGGCGCGCGCGCAGGAACCGGCGGCGTGGATGCCGCCCGATGGCCGGCCGCACTTCGCGCCGAAGGCCAAAAACGTCATCTGGTTTTTCATGCTGGGCGGCACGAGCCATCTGGAAAGTTTTGATCCCAAACCCGCGCTCAATCGTTACGCGGGGTTGACGGTGGACGAGTCGCCCTTTGGCGAGCGCGTCACCCAGTCGCCGTTTTACCGGAAGAACGTGCGGGACTTCGCCGGGGTGCCGCGTTCGTTGATGCCCAAGATTTATCCGACGCAGGTGGGCTTTCAGCGGCATGGGCAGTGCGGCACGGAGGTGAGCGATTGGTGGCCGCATCTGGCGCGGCGCGTGGACGACATCGCGATGGTGCGTTCCATGTGGACGACCGACAACGATCACGCGGCGCAACTGCAATTCCACACCGGCCGGCATATCTTCGATGGGTTCCATCCCTCCATCGGTTCGTGGGTGCGTTACGGGCTGGGTTCGCTCAACGAAAATCTGCCGCAGTTCATCGTGATGGGGCAGGCGCCGGGCGATTGTTGCGGGGGCGTGGGCGCGCACGGCTCGAGTTATCTCGGGCCAGAACACGCGGGCGTGCCGTTGACGGTGGACCCAACCAATCCCCTGCCCTTCGGCACGCCGGGCGCCGGGGTGCGGCAGGAAGAACGGCGGGCGCAACTGGCGTTGCTACGCGAGTTGCATGGTCTCACCGGCGCGACGTATCCCGCGGACCCCACGTTGCGCGCGCGCATCCAATCCTACGAACTGGCTTTTCGCATGCAGATGGCCGTGCCGGAGGTGATGAAGTTGGATGAGGAAAGTGCCGCCACCAAATCGCTCTACGGATTGGACAAGACCGACACCCAACGCATGGGGCGCATGGCGTTGACGGCGCGGCGATTGGTGGAACGCGGCGTGCGGTTCGTCCAGATTTACGACGACGGTTGGGATGCGCATTCCAAATTGAAACAGAACCACACCACGCGCATCGGCCAAGTGGACTTGCCCATCGCCGGGTTATTGCAGGACTTGAAACAGCGCGGGCAGCTCGATGAAACGCTGGTGGTGTGGGCGACGGAATTTGGCCGCACGCCCGGCGCGGAGAACAGCGACGGGCGCGACCATCATCCCTACGGATTTTCCGTCTGGCTGGCCGGCGGCGGCGTGCGCGGCGGCACGGTGCACGGCGCGACCGATGAGCTGGGCTTCCACGCGGTGGAGCATCGGCATTACGTGACCGACGTGCACGCCACCGTGCTGCGGCAGTTGGGGCTGGACTCGCACCGGCTGGAGGTGCCCGGCCAGAAACGGTTGGAGATAGATTTTGGCCAGCCCATCACGCAGATCCTCGCTTGAGCGGCCTGCCCTGACTGCACGCGGTGCAACTTGTTCACAAGCCCCGGTTGCGACTTGAGCACGCGGTGGGTGCGTGTTAGATGACTAGCGGGCGGTTTGAAAGAGCTGCCCTATGTTGGCGGCGGCTATGTTCCCTTGGCTCTCGTCAGCAGACTTAGCCGTCGTGGGCCCTTGTCCCCACGGCGGCTTTTTTTTGACTAGCCCGCTGATTTTTGCTATCAGCACGGCGATGAACCCAGCCGCGAAATGGTGCTGCCTTGCCTTGTGCCTGTGGGGCGCGGCGTGCAACCGTCCGGCACCGCCTGCGCCTGATGACAAGCCCGGCAAGCCCGCTGCCAAGACGCCGACGGTGGCGTTGGAATCGCTGGAGCAGCGACCCGACGGCCTGTTTTATCAGAAAAAGCAGGCGGGCCAAACGGGGCCGGGACAGCCCTTCAACGGCGTGGCGCATCTTCAATATCCCAATGGCAAACCACGGCTGCGCGTGGACATCAGCGCTGGGCGTTTTGAGGGGCCGCTCACCCGCTGGAGTGAGGAGGGTTGGAAACATTTGGAGATGACCTTTGTCGCGGGCCGGCAGGATGGCGTCGCCCGCGAATACAATGCGGCGGGCGAGGTGGTGCGGGAGGAGCAATGGCAGCAAGGCAGGATGATCCAATCCGAGCTGAGCGCCGTCGGCAAGGCGCAGGTCGCCGCGCTGGAAACTCAGCGCGCCACGCTGGACAAATCATTGTGGGCCGAAGAAGAGCAGGCGCAGCTCCACGAGGAAACCTTCGTCGCCATGTGGGACGCGCAACGCGCCGCCAAAGACAAGTGGGCGTCGTTCGAGAATTTTGCCTTCAGCCAACTTGTGCTCGGCCGCGCGCAGCCGATGGCCGCGCAGGACGCGCAGATTGAGTACACCGAATTTGCGCCCGATGGCGAAACGCTGACCCACGAGCAGTGGCGTGCGGCCATCGCCAAGTTGCGGCAGCAGGGTGTTGAACTTGAAGAGACCGAGTGGCATCAGGAACGGTTCGTAGCCAAAGGCGAGGATGGGTTTCCGTATTCGGAATTCAATTTCCACCTGCACGCCCGGGCAGGCGATCAGCGCCGGTATTTGGCGCGCGGCAAACTAGGTGTGCATTGGACCGATAAGAAAGATAGCGCCGGTCATCCCGTGGCCGGGCGCATCACCGTGCGGCAAGCGCGGTTGATGGAACGTCCCGGCGAAGCGCCTTTCCGCACGTGGGCCAAGCTCGATCCCGGACAGGACAATCCCGCCACCAGAACGGCGGGTGCGTTTGTCGAGCCGATGATCGTGCGTGATCTGGATGGCGATCATCTGCCCGACATCCTTCTGCCTGGCTGCAATCTTTTCTATCGCAACAAAGGCGCGGGCCAGTTTGATCCCTCGCCACTCTGCCCAAAACCCGTGTCCAAAGTGCGCGCGGCGGTGCTGGCGGATTTGAACAACGATGGCCGCCCCGACCTGCTTTGTTTTCCCGCCAATGAATCGCCGGCATTGTATCTGGCCGATGTGCAAGGCCGATTCAGCGGCGCACCGCTGCGCGCGAGTGTGGAGGCCGCGCCGCTGTCAAACACCGTCGTGGCCACCGTGGGCGATGTGGACGGTGATGGCGACCTCGACGTGTTTGCCGCGCAGTACAAGGCGCCGTATCAGGACGGGCTTTTCCCGACGCCGTACTACGATGCCAACGATGGCTGGCCCGCTTATCTGTTGCTCAACGATGGCAGCGGCAATCTGCGCGAGGCCACGGTGGAATCGGGACTGGCGAGCAAACGCCATCGTCGCACGTACAGCGCGTCGTTGGTGGACTTGGATGGCGATCACGATTTGGACTTGGTGGTGGTCAGTGATTTCTCCGGGATGGATCTGTACCTCAACGACGGCAAAGGGCGCTTCACCGACGTGACGGCCGCGTTGGGCGATGATCGGTACAGCTTTGGCATGTCGCATGCGCTGGCGGATTTTAATCGCGACGGGCACTTGGACATTTTCATGGGCGGCATGGGATCCACCACGGCGCGGCGGCTGGTGAACATGGGCAAGGGGCGGGACGAATTTCCGCAGCACAACACCAACCGGATGAGACTGGGCTACGGCAATCGCCTGTTGCTGGGCGATGGCAAAGGCGGGTTCAAGCAGATGGCCAACAACGATCAAGTGGCGCGCACGGGCTGGGCGTGGGGCAGCACGGCGGTGGATTTTGACAACGATGGCGACCGTGATCTGTACATCGCCAACGGCAACATCAGTCGCAAGACGGCCAAGGATTATTGCACCACCTTTTGGCGGCACGACATCTACTCCACCCCCGCGAAGCCGCAGCAGAACTTTGCGTTGCACTCCTTCTTCGCCCAGAGCCACAAGCAACTGCACACCATCTCGTGGAATGGGTTTGAGCACAACGTGCTGTTGATGAATCAGCGCGAGAAAAACTGGCTGAGCATCGGCTACCTGATGGGCGTGGGCTGCGAGTTTGATTCGCGCTGTGTGGTGAGCGAGGACATGGACAACGATGGCCGGCCGGATTTGTTGGTGGCCGAACATCGCTGGCGCGATGCCTGCAATGACGCCGATCAGTTCGTGCACGTCGTGCGCAATCAATGGCCGGGGAAGAACCACTGGATCGGCGTGCGCTTGACCGAACGTGGGGCGTCGCCGCACGGCGCAATGATCACGGTGCGATACGCTGGTGGTGCAGAGACGGTGCCCGTAATCACGGGTGATTCGTATGCCTCGCAGCATTCGTTGACCAAACACTTTGGGCTGGGCGCAGCGACGGCGGTGGAGTCCATCGAGGTACGCTGGCCCAACGGCAAGACCCGGCGACTGGCCAACCCGGGCATTGACCAGTATCACGAAATCCTACCAGAATGATCCCCACCAACATGCGTCTCTCCCACACACTGCTTTTGTTTTCCTGCGCGGGACTGATCTGGGTTTGCGGCTGCTCGCGCCCCACCAAACCCGGCGATGAGGCTGCGGGCAATGGCACGGCACCGAAGGTCGTCCGGCATCCCGCGCCGAATGATTTGGAGCAGCGAGCCGAAGGTATTTTTTTTAGGAAGGGCGACACGCTTCCGTACTCGGGCAAGGTGGAGGCATTCGCTGAGGATGGCAGAAAACAGGGCGAGGCAAATTACGTGGCTGGCAAACGCGAAGGGCTGGCAATCATCTTGCATCCCAATGGCAAGGTGCAGGCGGCACTGAGCTATAAGGCGGGGCATTTGGACGGTGTCAGCCGCGATTTTTCAGAGGAGGGCCAGTTGATGCGCCGGCGGTTCCACGCGAACGGCAAACTCTTCGAGGATGTGGTGGGTGACGATGCGCGCGCTGTGGAGAAGGAATTCCAGGCGCGCCAAGCACTGGACGCAACCCTGTGGAAAGAGGAGGAGTTGGCGCAGAAATACGAGGAGACCATCATTGATTTCTGGGATGACCTGCGCGCCTCGCCGGATCAGTTGGCGGGCTTTGAGGCGTTGAAATTTGAGAGCATCCAGATGGGCAAACCCGGCGTACAGCGCCAGCACGATTGGAGCATTCGCACGACGCACATGACCAACGGCGGGGCGCTCTGGACCAACGCGCAGTGGCGCGAATGGCTGGCCGCAGAGCGCAAGGCGGGCTTGCGAGTGGCGGAGACGGAGTGGCATCAGGAATCCCTGACGCGCGACAAGAACGGCCAGGCCCAGTCCTCGTTCCGTTTTAACATCCACGCCACGCGCGCGGACACGCGGTATCTGGTCACCGGCAGCGTGCTCATCGGCTGGGCCACCAATCAAAATGCGAAGGGACTTTTTCAGATCGCTTCGCTCGACGCCTCGCGTGTGCGCGTGCAGGAGCGCACGGGCAAAACGCCTTTCACCGAGCATCGGATTTTCGACACGGCAAAGGATGTGCCTGAGATTCTTCCGCCATCGAGCGGCACGGGCGAGCGGCGTCGCACGCCCAAGGCCGCGCCCGTGCTGGTCTATGATCTGGATCGCGACGGGCGTTCGGAAATCATGATCGTCAACGCCAACCTGCTATTTTGGAACAAGGGCGGCGGCCAATTTGAAACCGACAGCCTGCTGCGCCAGCCCCCGGCCAAGGAAGTGGGGGCGGCGGTGCTGGCCGATCTCACCGGCGACGGCCGGGCCGACCTGTTCGTGGTGCAGAATTTCGGTCCACCCTTGTTGTACGTGGCGAGCGCGAATGGACGGTTTGACACCCTCGCGCGTGCCGTGGATATCGCCGGGCTGGATCCCAAGATTTCCTTTGCCGCCACGGCGGGCGACATCGATGGCGACGGCGACTTGGATTTGTGGGTGACGCAGTACATGCCCCCTTATGATCGCGGGCAGATGCCCACGCCCTACTATGACGCCAACGACGGCTGGCCTTCCTTCCTCTTGCTCAACGATGGCAAGGGCAATTTCAAAGAGGGGACCGAGGCCGCCGGGCTCTCTCCCAAGCGCACGCGGCGCACGTACAGCGCGTCCTTCGCGGATTTGGATGACGATGGCGACATGGACTTGGTGACGGTCAACGATTTCTCCGGCATTGACGTGCACCTCAACAATGGCAAGGGACAGTTCACCGACGACACCGCGCGGCTGGGCGATTCGCGGCACGCGTTTGGCATGTCGCATGTCATCGCGGACTTTAATCGCGACGGGCGCTGGGATGTGTACATGACGGGCATGGGCTCGACCACGGCGCGGCGCTTGGAAAGTCTGAAGTTGGGCCGCGCGGAGTTTCCCGATCATCAAGTCAAGCGGCTGAAGCTGGGCTACGGCAACCGCATGTACTACGGCGGCGCGGAGGGGCTGCACGAGGAGAGCTTCAACGATTCGGTGGCGCGCACCGGCTGGGCGTGGGGTTCGGCGGCGTTGGATTTTGACAACGACGGCGACGAGGACATTTACATCTCCAACGGGCACATCAGCCGCAAGTCTTGCCGGGACTACTGCACCACCTACTGGCGGCACGACATCTACACGGGCACCTCGCAGACCAATCGCGTGCTGGGTTCGCTGTTCAATGAAACCCTCAAGACGCTGGAGACGATCTCGTGGAACGGGTTTGAGCACAACGTGCTTTTCATGAATGAACTCAAGGGGAGCGCGCAGTCCTACGTGAACGTCGCTTGGGTGATGGGCGTCGCCTTCGAGTTCGATGCGCGCAGCGTGGTGGCCGAGGATTGGGACGCCGATGGCCGGCCCGATCTGCTCGTCGGCCGCTTTGGCTGGACGGAAAATGTCGGGGACCAGTTCAATTACCTGCACCTGCTGCGCAATCAATGGGAAGGCACGCACAACTGGATCGGCGTGCGCCTGCACGAGAACGGGCCGGGCCTTTCGCCCGTCGGGGCGAAGGTGGCGGTGTTATACGGCGACAAGCGAAGTCGCGCGCAGTTTGTCACGGGCGACTCGTGGCGCTGCCAGCAGTCCAACCAGAAACATTTCGGGCTGGGCGCCGCCACCGCGGTGGACGCCATCGAGGTGCGCTGGCCCAACGGCAAGGTGAGCCGCATGGAAAAGCCGGCCATCAATCAGTATCACACCATCCTGCCGCCCGTCTCTTCCACTGCTCCATGAAATCCCTGACTGCGGCATCGCGGCACACGATGCTTTTGCTGTTGTGCTTGGCGGCCTGCAACCGGCCCGCCACACCGCAGGCACCGTCCGCCGCCAAGCCGGCGGCGACCTCCGCTGCGCAGAAGATGCTCGATGCCCGCGCCGAGCTGGATCGCACCCTGTGGGCGCAGGAAGAGTTGGCGCAGCAATACGAGGAGACCTTCATCAAGCTCTCCGACACGATGCGCGAGAAAGGCGGGGCGGCCAATCCCACCGAACTGCTGGCCTTTGCCAAGCTGCTGTTGCCGGCGGCGGGCGCGGTGGTGGCGCACGATTGGGGCGTCTTGGAAACGCCCTTCAAAGGGGCTGTGCGCGAGTTGTCGCTGGCGCAGACGCGCGAGCTGTTCGCGGCGATGGGGGTGCGCATCCTGCAAAATGAATTCCATCACCAATCCTTCAGCGTGGAAGCGGGCGTGGCGCAGTCGGTGTTTTCGTTTGAACTGCATGCACTGCGCGCGCAGCCGCAGACGCGCTACATCGCGCGCGGCAAATTGAAGGTGCTCTGGAAGACTGCGAAGGACGCCGCGGGGTTGTTCGTGCCCGACGTGCTGGAGCCGATGGAACTGCGCGTGCTGGAGCGCAGCGGGCCTGCGCCGTTCCGCGAGATGGCCGCGTTGCCCATGTTAAAACTGGTGCGCGAACTGGCGCCCAACGCGCAGGGCGATCCGCCGGCGATGCCGCTCATGGCGTACGATCTCAATGGCGACGGGCTGTCGGAGATCGTGTTGCCGGGCAGCAATCTCGTGCTGTGGAATCAAGGCGGCGGCCGGTTGAAACCGGAGCCGTTGCTGACGCGGCCGGCGGGACAGGTGAGCAGCGCGGTGCTGGCGGATTTCACCGGTGACGGCAATGCGGATTTGCTTTTGACACCGCGCGCGGCAATGCCGGTGCTGATCGCCGGCGATGCTCAAGGGCGGTTCGCCCAAGCGCAGCCGCAGTCCATTGCACTGGCGCAGCCGCTGCACAACGCCTTTGCGTGCACGGCGGGCGACATGGACGGTGATGGCGATCTGGATCTGTGGATCACGCAATATCAGGCGCCGTATCTGGACGGGCAATTTCCCACGCCGTACTACGATGCCAACGATGGCTGGCCCGCGTCGCTGCTCATCAATGATGGGCAGGGAAATTTCAAGGAGGCCACCGAGGCGGCGGGGCTGGACGGCAAACGCAAGCGCCGCACGTACAGCACCTCCTTCTACGACGTGGATGGCGATCACGATTTGGACTTGGTGGTGATCAATGATTTTGCCGGGCTGGACGTTTATCTGAATGACGGCAAGGGGCGGTTCACCGATGTGACCGATCAACTGGGGCAGGATCGTTTCAGCTTTGGCATGTCGCATTCCATCGCGGATTTTGACCGCGACGGCCGGCTGGATTTGTACATGACGGGAATGGGATCCACCACGGCGCGGCGCTTGGTGGCGATGGGCGTGGGGCGCAAGGAATTTCCGGAGCACAACGATAGCCGGATGCGACTGGGCTACGGCAACCGGCTGTTGCTGGGCGGCGCGCAGGGGTTGCGGCAGGCGGCGTACAACGATCGGGTGGCGCGCAGCGGCTGGTCGTGGGGCACGACGGCGTTTGATTTTGACCTCGACGGCGACGAGGACATCTACATCGGCAACGGCCATCTCAGCCGCAAAACGGTGAAGGATTATTGCACCACATTTTGGCGGCACGACATCTACACGCCCGCCACCAACGCCACCGAAACGTTGGGCCAGGTTTTTGGGAAGACCACGTTCGAGCCGTTGAAGGAGATTTCTTGGAATGGGTTCGAGCACAAGGTGCTTTTTTTGAACGAAGGCAACGGCAGCTTCCTCAACATCTCGTGGTTGATGGACATGGGGCAGGAATATGACGCGCGCAGTCTGATCAGCGATGACGTGGATGGCGATGGCCGCCCCGATCTGTTGATGGTGGAATACGGCTGGGACGCCGCCGCTTCGTCGCGGCCGCAGACGCTCCACATCTATCGCAATCACGGGGTCAACGAGAACAACTGGATCGGCGTGCGCCTGCGCGAACATGGGCGCGGCTTTTCGCCCGTGGGCGCGCGCATTACCGTGCATCGTGGTGCTGGCCCAGCCAGCGTGGCGCAATTGGTGACGGGCGATTCGTTCCGTGCGCAGCATGCCAATCAACGCCAGTTCGGGCTGGGCGCAGGCAAGGAAGTCGAGGCCATCGAGGTGCGCTGGCCCAACGGCAAGGTGAGTCGCATAGAAAAACCGGCCATCAATCAGTACCACGAAGTGAAGCCCGAATAGTCGCGCGCCCTCCGCCTTTGGCATTGCAGCGTCGGGCGCGCTGTTTACAGTCTCTTCCGTGTCCATCTGCCGCATCTGGATTTCATTCGTGCTGCTCTGGTTTGGCCTGCGGGCGCATGCGGCGGACTTCGAAGGTTTTGGCGCGACGGTGGGCGGCGACCGCAGTCCGGTGGTGACGGTGACTTCGCTGGAGGACAGCGGTCCTGGGACGTTGCGCGAGGCATTGCAGGCTGGCCGTCGCCGGGTGGTGTTCAAACAAGGCGGCGTCATTACGCTGAAAAAGGCGTTGATCATCAAGGGGCCAAACGTGACGGCGGACGGCGAAGGTGCCGCTGGGCTGGTGCTGCGTGGCGCGCCGGATGTCATCCTGCGCCACCTGCGCGTGCGCGATTCCGCCGATGACAACATCCGCATCATCGGCAAGTGCCGACGCGTGGTCATCGATCATTGCTCCTCCACCCACGCTGGCGACGGGGCGCTGGACATCACGCACGACTACAAAAATCCCGCCGATCGCCCCGCCGAGATCACCATCTCGTGGTGCCTCATCGGCGACACGAAAAAGGCGATGCTCATTGGCGGTGCGGACAAGGTTTCCCTGCATCACAATCTGTTTTTGGGCAATGAACAGCGCAGCCCGCAGTTGCACGATGTCCGAGGTTTTGATCTGCGTAATAACGTCATTGACCGGTGGGGCATCTACGGCACCCGCGTCCGGGCTGGCTCCACGGGGAACATCGTCAACAACTGGTTTGGACTGAGCACCAACAAAAAGTTGCCGGAGCTGGCGCTGATATTGGAGGGACAGACTGGCGATAATCCCAATGCCGCCGCGGGTCTCGTCCATGCGAGCGGCAATCTCAGCATCACGAAGATCAACCTGGATCGCCTGAGCACTGCGCCTAACCCAGCCGCCGCACCGCGTGTTGCCGTGTCGCCTGTCGCGCAGTTGCGAGCCATCTTGAACAAGAGCGCCGGTGCCCGCCCGCTGGACAAGGTGGACCAGGCGATCTTGACGGCTCATTAGCGGGAAAACAGGTGTGAGTTTCAATTTTCAATGGGTATTTCAGACTTCTTCAATATCCATGCCAATTTTGATTTTAGACTAACCTCGCGTCTTTTTGGCCATAGAATTCGCAAAAGGCGCGTGGGCATTGCGCCGGACTTTTTGAGGATTCCAGAATAACAAGGGGATAAGGTTTTCTGCGGGAAGCCGCTGCTGAATTCAGGGTGGATAATGCAGGTTATTAAAATAAATGGGCAGAAGTCCAAATGGCATAGTCACTGCTTGTTCCAAACAGATTGAGTGTAATCGCGCTGGTAGCAGGGCACTGGGACGGCTTTGGTCTGCCGCGCACAACCTAAATACGCATCATGAAAATAGAAGATCAACCGAAGCAGGGATTCACCCTGATTGAGTTACTTGTGGTGATAGTGATTATCGGAATCCTCGCCAGCATGCTGTTGCCTGCGTTGAGCAGCGGGCGTAAGAAAGCCAACCGCACCAAGTGCGCGAGCAATTTGGGCCAGATCTCCAAGGCATTTAATGGCTTTGCGGCGACGGCGCAGGAGTTTCCATGGATGTTGGCGGGAACACCCGCCAATCAGGCGTTCGGCCGCCCGGCATCGCGGCGGAACGGCATTAGTTATCACAGTACCATCGCGAACTGCGGCAATTGGAGTCGTAGCATCCTCGGCATGTGGCATCCGGTGGGTGATGACGTCAAGACAGCGCGGACGCTTCTTTCGCCGTGCGACCCGGGTACGCAAGCTGCCAATGACACTCGAGTTAGCTACGAGACGACTTGGAAAGACGCGTTGTTCGCGGGTGATGGCCGGATCAATGGCACTGAGCAGAGCTATGCAATCCACAAAGGTTCCTCGGTGCAGGCAGGCCGGACGATTCTGGCGGTGACGAAGAATGTGGCCATGTCGGATGGGCACCGGACCGGCGCCGATTACTTCGCGCCGACGTCCTCGCGCCAAAATGCGGCTGGAGCCTACCTGCCCATCCCGTTGGTCAACTCCACCATCAATGAACCGCACGTGCAGTGGACGACTGACAACTGGAACCGGTATTCCAACCCGCTCTACGATGGCAATGCCGATGTGGACGCGTGGGACGCCTATTTGAGCGCCGGCCGCGTGGGTGCGATGATGAACAACGGCGTGAAAGCCAGCGCGTTCATTGGCCCGAACGTGAGCACGACCGCCACGTTTGCCGCTCAGACCAACACCCGCCTCAACGTGTACACCTCCCTGATGATGGCGGGATTGGATTCCAACCAAGGCCAGATTGCATTCTCAGATGGCTCAACAGCCATGATTAATGACGTTGACCTGGCCTCCGCGTTGCGCACGCACACCCAGCAAAAGGGATCGCACTATTTGATCACCGAAGTGTTGAGCCGCCCGAATCGGCAAAGGTAGAACAAAGACAACTTCAGTCGCCAAGCGCCTCGCGAAAGCGGGGCGTTTTTCTTTTCAGCGTCATCCCATGTGTCTGCTGGGGAATCGCCAAAAGATTGCGCAGTCTGAAGTCATTCCTGTTTCAGGGAGGTTCATCTGCAAGCACAGATAACGCGCGGAAGCGTGTTGGCAACACGCTCTCCTTCAAATAAATCATCCAATAATCAGAAATATGGATACTATTTCAATTAACGCCGATATTCAGAAACAGAAAACAGATGATTGTTGGAAAAATCAAATAAACCACGAATGGCATGCGTGATGCTTTTGAATGGCAAGCTGTAGTTCAACTGCGTTGGCAATGGGCACTGGGACGGCTTTGGTTTGCTGCGCACAACCTAAATACGCATCATGAAAATAGAAGATCAACCGAAGCAGGGATTCACCCTGATTGAGTTACTCGTGGTGGTGGTGATCATCGGGATTCTCGCCAGCATGCTGTTGCCTGCGTTGAGCAGCGGGCGTAAGAAAGCCAACCGCACCAAGTGCGCCAGTAATATGGGCCAGATCGCCAAGGCATTTAATGGCTTTGCGACGTCGGCGCAGGAATTCCCGTGGATGCTGACGGGGGGGGCAGCCAACGCCGCGTACGGCCAGGTGCCGGATCGGCGTACCGGCTTCAACTACCACAACCCCGGCAACGCGGATCGTGGCTGGTACTCCCGTAACATCGAAGTGATGTGGTCGGTGGTGGGCGATGACCTCAAGAGTGTGAAGGCGCTGCTTTCGCCGTGCGATCCTGGCAGCCAGGCCACCAACGAAGGCGAAGAGAACCAGGAAAAGAGCTGGAAAGACGCGGTGTTCGCTGGCGACAACTGGGCCAATGGCTCGGGCCAGAGCTACGCGATTAGCAAAGGCGCCTCGGCACAGGCTGGCCGGACGATCATTGCCGTGACGAAGAATGCGGCGATGTCCGATCCGCACCGTAATAATGGCGCCAACTACTTCGCACCGACGGCTGCGACGATGAACGCGGCGGGGGCTTACGCTGTGATTGCGCAGGGCGACCGCAACACCAACCGCGACGCGGGGCATGTGCAGGCCAACAACGGTGAGAACTGGAACTTCTATTCCAACCCGCTGTATGATGGTTGGGGTGATGTGGAGGGCTGGGACGCTTATCTGAGTGCGGGTCGCGTGGGTGCGACGATGAACAATGGCGTGAAGGCCAGCGCGTTCATCGGTGCCTCGGTGAGCACGACCGCCGACTTTGCCGCTGAAAACAACGATCGCCGCAATGTGAGCCGCAACCTGATGATGTCGGGGTTGGATGCCAATCAAGGTCAGATTGCCTGGGCGGATGGCTCGACTGGCATGGTCAATGACACGCAATTGGCCGAGGC
>SIAW01000045.1 GCA_009695465.1 Pedosphaera sp. | reverse complement strand
TCAATTTATGGGGACCGAAACCGCCAACGAGGCGCATAAGAGGCTCAAGGCGCTCATCAACTCAACCTTGAAGGAACTGGCCAAGCCAATCCCGCGAGAGACTGGGGAAGGACAACTCCAACACGCTTCCAAAAATTGCTGCACTTTTTGCTGCACTTCCGCCTTGTGAATCACGCCTTCTATTTCAACGAGGATTTCAGCGAAAAAGTGAGTTTGGATCAATAACGACAGGCCTTTCGGCGATCAAAATGAAATGTTTTGAAACGTAATAAAATGGCTATTTTTGAAATTTTAAGTCCCTTGCGTCTACCAATTTCGCCACACCGGCGGTCGTTTGTTGTCGGTTGGTTACGGATGCTTCTGAATTTCCAAATTGGCGTGCTGCACTGTTGTCTTGAGAATCGCCGTGAGGTCAAGACCAACGGGGCGAGTCGCAGATGTTCCTACACCAAGGCTCTGGACAATCGCAAGCACCCAATTCGAGGTGCCGCCCGGAACTTAGGGTCGCTGAAAATTGGCGGCTCGGGCGCGATGGATCTGGATAGAGGCGGTCTTGGCTGGGCAGTCATCACCGGCCTCCTGCGCGGTTGGACTCTGCGAGCGTGCCCCGTGTAATCGCGGCTTGAATGTTTGGCTGCGCGGCGGCTCAATCGTTGTGCGAAGAAATCCAGCAGGCCTTCGTCCAATTTCGTCTCTGAAATCATTCTGGCCCGGCAAAAAAAAATGAACTGTGTTTCCTCGAACTCGGCAGGTTGGCCGCTCATCATCGTTGGCGGTTTGCTTTTGGCCACCTTTACTAGCCACGCGGCTGATCCCGTCAGCTTCAGCCGCGACATCCGGCCCGTCATGTCTGACACCTGCTTCAAATGCCACGGCCCCGATGACAAGACGCGCAAAGGGAAACTCCGTCTGGATGTGCGCGAGGAAGCGCTCAAGGCCGGCAAGTCGGGCAAGGTTGCCCTTATTCCGGGCAAGCCTGAGAAATCTGAAATTATCGCGCGCCTTTTCACTGCGAACACCGACGACGTCATGCCGCCGGCCGATTCTCACAAGACGATTTCCGCAGCCCAGAAGGAGCTGTTCCGCCGCTGGGTGGCCGAGGGCGCGAAGTATTCGGGGCATTGGGCATTTGAGCCGCCGGCCCTGCCCGCCGTCCCGAAGACGGGCGGACAGCCCATCGCAATCCACAATCCCATTGATGCTTTCCTTGCGGGGAAGCTCGATGCGGAGCGCCTGCGTTTCCAGCCCGAAGCGTCGCGTGAAGTTCTTCTGCGCCGTGTCACCCTCGCGCTGACGGGACTTCCGCCTACCCTCGCTGAGGTGGATGCGTTGCTCGCCGACCCATCTCCGCGCGCTTATGAAAACGCCGTGGACCGTCTCCTCGCTTCCCCCCACTACGGCGAGCGCGTGGCGGTGCCGTGGCTCGATCTGGCCCGGCACTCGGATTCTGCGGGATACCACAACGACTCGCTTCGTGAGACGTGGGTCTGGCGCGACTGGGTCGTGCGCGCCTTCAACGAAAACAAACCCTTCGACCGTTTCACGATAGAGCAGTTGGCGGGCGACCTCCTTCCCAACGCCACCGTGGACCAGAAGATTGCCAGCGGCTTCATGCGCAATGTGATGACCTCTGATGAAGGCGGCATCATTGATGCCGAGTATCTCAACATCTACATCGTCGATCGTGTGAGCACGCTGGGGACGACGTGGCTGGGCATGAGCATCGCCTGCGCGCAATGCCACGACCATAAATACGACCCCGTCACCACGCGCGATTTCTACAGCTTCTACGCCTTCTTCCACAACGTCCCGGAGCGCGGCAAGGACGGCACACGCACCCTCAACCCGGAGCCGCGCATGACCGCGCCCTCAGCCGAACAACAAAAGGAACTCGCCTGGCTGACCGGGCAAATCGCCGCCGCCGACACGTTGGCGAAGGAACTGGAAGGCAAACTCGATGCGGCGCAACTCGCTTGGGAAACCAAGCTTGCCGCCGACCCGCGCGCCCGCGAAATCGCCGGTCCGTTCGACCATTTCCCGCTCAACACCGACGCCAACGGCACCACGCACGATGGCAAGGCCATCGAAGGGAGACTGTCCGGGGCGACCCGCTTTGCTGATGGGGCGGCGGGGCAATCGCTAAAGTTGGATGGCACAGGCTATGTTGATCTCGGTGCCCGCTACGACTTTGACAAGGCCGACCGGTTCAGTGTCGGCCTGTGGGTGCGCGTGGCCAACAAGCCTTCCGGTGCGCCCATCGGCAAGATGGAGAACGCCCCCCACTTCCGCGGCTGGGACGTCGAGTTCCACGCCGGCAAGGCGAGCGTCCACCTCATCCACAAATGGCCGGAGGAAGCCATCCATGTGCAGACGGAGAAAGATCTGCCCTTTGACACCTTCCAGCACCTCGCCTTCACCTACGATGGTTCGGGCAAGGCGGCGGGTGTGAAAGTCTTTGTCAACGGCCAGCCCGTTGCGACCAAGACGATCAAGGACAAACTCCCCGGCACCATCCAGACCAGCGCGCCCTTTGCCATCGGACGGCGAGGCGGTGGCGGATCGCCTTTCACTGGCAGCGTGGATGAGCTGCACATTTTTCATCGCATACTTTCCGAAGCGGAGATGGCGGCCCTTGCGAGCGGCCCAACGCTCGCGCTGGCGGCGATTGAAAAAACCAAGCGCACCAAGGAGCAAGCCGACAAGCTGCGAAAGTTCTACCGCGAAACACAGGCCGCTGATTACCTCGCCGCAAAGAAGTCCGCTCAAGACGCGCGCCGGGTGAAGGCGGATCTGGAGAAAGCCTTGCCCACAGTGATGGTCATGGCCGAGATGGAAAAACCGCGCGACACGTTCATCAAGGTGCGCGGGGCTTACGACAAGAACGGTGACAAGGTCGAGGCGGCGTTCCCCGGGTTCCTGCCCAAGCCCGAGACCCTCGCAACGAACCGCCTCACACGCTTGGATCTGGCGCGCTGGCTGGCCTCCCCGCAGCATCCGCTCACGGCGCGGGTGACCGTGAATCGTTTCTGGGCGATGCTCTTTGGCACCGGCCTTGTGAAGACCGTCAACGACTTTGGTTCGCAGGGCGAGTGGCCCAGTCATCCTGAACTATTGAACTGGCTTGCTGCTGACTTTGCGCGTGACTGGGACGTGAAGCGTGTGCTCAAGCAGATGGTGATGAGCCACGCGTTCCGGCAGAGTGCCGCCGTCACGGCTTCGCTGCTGGCGAGGGATACCGAGAACCGCCTGCTTGCCCGTGGCCCGCGTTTGCGCCTCGATGCGGAGTTCGTCCGCGACAACGCGCTGGCCATCTCCGGCCTGTTGAACCCACGGCTTGGCGGCAAGCCCGTCTATCCGTTCCAGCCGCCGGGCATCTGGGAAGTGAACGAGTTGGCCGGTGGCGGCTGGAAACATCAGCGCGACGATGGCCAATACCGCCGCGCACTCTACATCTACCACCGCCGCAGCACGCCTTATCCGAGCCTGCTGACCTTCGACGCCCCGAACCGCGAGGTCTGCGCCGCCGGTCGCGCCCGCACGAGCACGCCGCTCCAGTCGCTCGTGCTGATGAACGACCCCGTCTATGTCGAAGCCTCGCGCGCCTTCGCCGCCCGCGTGCTGAAGGAAGGCGGACCGAACGACGCCACGCGCCTCAACTACGCTTGGCGTCTGGCCCTCGCGCGCAACCTGGCTTCGGGCGAGCGCGCCGTGCTGGAAAAAACACTGATCCGGCAGCGCGAACTTTTTGCCGCTGACAAAACAGCCGCCGAAACGCTTCTCAAAGTCGGCGACTTCAAAAACCCCGACGGGGTGAACCCGATCGAACTCGCCGTCTGGACGGCCCTCGCCAACGTCATTCTCAATTTGAACGAGACCATCAGCCAGTAACCCATGAACGCGTTCACCAAACAATTCCTCACCCGCCGCGCCTTCCTCCAGCGCAACTCCACCGGCTTGGGCGCGCTGGCGCTGGCCTCGCTCCTGAAGCCCGCCGCATCCGCCGCCCTTCCCGGCAGCGGTCCCGTCGTGCCGGGACTGCTCCAGCGCCTGCACCACGAGCCAAAAGCCAAGCGCGTCATCTACCTCTTTATGTCCGGTGCGCCGTCGCATCTGGACCTCTTTGATCCCAAACCCAAGCTCATCGAGATGACCGGCAAAGATCTGCCCGACTCCATCCGCCAAGGTCAGCGCATCACCGGCATGACCAGCGGGCAGAAGAATCATTTCTGCGTTGGCTCGCCATTCAAGTTCACCAAGCACGGACAGGTCGGCACCGAGTTCAGCGAGGTGATCCCCAACATTGCCAGTCTTGCGGACGACGTCACCCTCATCCGCTCGATGTTCACCGAAGCCATCAATCACGACCCTGCCGTGACCTTCTTCGGCACGGGCCACCAACAGCCCGGCCGCCCGACGATGGGTGCGTGGGCCAGCTACGGTCTGGGCAGCGAGAATGCCAATCTGCCGGGCTACATCTGCCTGCAATCAGGTGGCGGTGGCCAACCATTGCAATCGCGCTACTGGGGGCCGGGCTTTCTTCCCGCGCAACACGGCGCGGTCACGTTCCGCGGCGCGGGCGACGCCGTGTTGTATCTCTCCAATCCGCCCGGCCTCAGTGCCGCCGCGCGGCGCTCGACGATTGATGCGATGAACGAGTTGAACCGCCTGCAACTGGGCGCGCTGGGCGACCCAGCCATCGCCGCTCAAATCGCCAACTACGAACTCGCCTTCAGCATGCAGACCAGCGTGCCGGAGTTGATGGATCTCTCCAAGGAACCCGATTCCACCTTCGAGCTTTACGGCGCAAAAAAAGGCGCGCCCAGCTTCGCCGCCAACTGCATCCTCGCCCGCCGCCTTGCGGAACGCGGCGCGCGCTTCATCCAGTTGAACCACCGCGACTGGGATCACCACGGCGGCCTGCCCGGCGCGCTGCCCAACAAAGCGAAGGAAGTGGATCAAGGCGCCGCAGCGCTCGTGAAAGACCTCAAGCAACGCGGCCTCCTCAAAGACACCATCGTCATCTGGGGCGGCGAGTTTGGCCGCACCGCCTACAGCCAAGGCGCAATCAAGAAGGACAGCTTTGGGCGCGACCACCATCCGCGCTGCTTCACGATCTGGGCGGCGGGTGGCGGCTTCAAACCCGGCTGTGTCCACGGTGCGACCGACGACTTCGGCTACAACATCACGCACGACCCCGTGAGCGTACATGACTTCCACGCGACGCTCCTGCATCTGCTGGGAGTCGATCACCTCAAGCTCACCCATCGCCACGAAGGCCGCGACTACCGCCTCACCGATATCAGTGGCGAACTCGTGAAGGCCATCATCGCGTGATTTCCACCACCGGTGCGAGGAGGCGCGTGGCGCGCAGGCGTTCGTGATGGATCGTGTTGGTCGCAGTCACTGCGTCTTTCGGAAACTCAATGGTCTGCGGGCCGCCCGTCTGCGGGTTCGGTTCGTAAAGCGGCGCGCCGGTGCTGGCGATCGTCACGCGGATGCGATGGCCTTTGTTGAAGATGAGACTCGTCCAGCCGACATCAAACGCCAGCTTCACCGGTTCGCCCGGCGTGAGCAATGTCTCGCGGTCAAATCCCTCGCGGTAACGCGCACGCCGCGGATAATCCATCACGAGCATCGAGCGGCCGTCGGGATACACATCGCTCACACGCACGAGAAAATCCGTGTCGCGCGCCGTGCTGCTCGCCCACAGTTCTACTTTCACGAGGCCCGTCCACTCGACGGGCGCAGCGAGTTCTTCGCTGGTGAATGTGCGCACTTCCTTTTGCTGCTCGAAAGGCCGTGCGTCTTTCGCGCCCGGAAATCCCGCGCCGGGAATCTGCATCGGGTTGCGCGGATCACTCACATAACTCGTCGTGGAACTCTGCGCCGTCGGTGCGTTCCGCTCCAGCTTGCCGCCGGGGTGCAGGTAAAAAGAATCTGTGCGCGCGGCGGGCGGCCAGTCCTTCGCGCTGCGCCAAATATTGCCCGGTGCGCCCTTCTCATCCACCGCGCCCATCACATAATAACGCACGGGCGATTCCTTCTCGACGCCGTTGGGTTCGCCTTTCAAGTAGTGATTGAACCAACGCGCCATGTGCTCGTTCTCCGGCCACGTCGCGTTGTCGGGATACGTCAACTCAGCGACCTTGTTGCCTTTGTTGAGCCGGCCGTGCAGCCACGGACCGATGATGAGCTGCTGTTTGCCGCGCGAGTTTGCGCCGCCGTTGTGCTGGCGGCCGACGAAACTCATCACCGAACCTTGGCACATGAAATCATACCAACTGCCGATGGTGAAACACGGCACGTCCATCTTGGTGAAGTGCAGCGAGCAATCCTCCGCGCGCCAGTAATCGTCGTAGTGCGGATGCGCGAACCACTCCTCCATCAGCGCGCGATTGTGCGCCGGTTCGCGCGCCACCTTGTCCAGCGTCTTGAACCGTTCCGGCCGCGTCACACCGCCGATGCGATAGCCTTCCTGAAACAGACTCAAGCCCGTGTCCACCATGTATTGCGCCGCCAGATGCGGCGGGCGCGTGACCGCGAGGAAGTTCTGCGCGTAACCGCCCTGCGAACTGCCGAACGTGCCGATCTTGCCCGTGCACCACGGCTGCGCCGCCAACCATTCACACGTGTCGTAGCCATCCTTCAACTCGCCCCACGCCAGCGCGCGATAGCCCACCCACGTGCCTTCGGATTGCCACGTGCCGCGATAATTCACCAGCACCACCACGAAGCCCGCCTCCGCCAATTTCGCCGCCGCCTTGCGCGTGCCCGCGCCGCGAATGTCCGCGTAACGCTGCTCGAACAGCGCCGGCCGCTTCGCCTCGCCCAGCGGATGATATAGATATGCCGAGAGCCGCTTGCCATCGCGCATCGGGATCATCACATGCTCCTCGCGCACCGCACCCAAGTCCACCGCCGGCTCGGCGGCATGCAATGACGATGCGATGGCGAAAACAGCGAGCGCTGCAAGTCGTGGTGTCATGTCTGCAGCGTGAAGGAGCCGTTGCGTCTGTGCAACCGATGTTTCCTCGCTCAAGCCGCGTGACAAGAGTTGCGTCAACGCAGGCAGCAGCTAAACTGCCCGCGCATTCACCGCTGAAATTCATCTGAACATTCCTATGAAGCCGACACGCAAAATCTCCCGTCGCCATTTTGTTGCCACCACCGCCACTGCTGCGCTGGCCGCGCCGCGCGTGCTCACGGCGCAGAAGTCGGACAAGCAACTTGTCATCGGCGAGGGCGAGCATCGCTTCGAGGTGCTGCACAATTGGGCGCAGTTGCCGGAGAAATACACGTGGCAGACGACGCACAACGTGGCGGTGGACAAGGCGCAAAACCTTTACGTCATCCACGAGGGTCGCGAGAATCTGAAGGATCACCCGTCCATTTTCGTGTTCGATGCGAAGGGCAAATTCATCCGCGCCTTCGGCCAGCAGTTTCAAGGTGGCGGTCACGGCATCGAGGTGCGCGAAGAGGGCGGCACGGAGTTTCTCTACGTCTGCGCCTATCAACAGGTGAAGTCCTTCGCGAAGATGACTCTCACCGGCGAGGTCGTCTGGGAAAAGTTCGCGCCGATGGACAGCGGTGTGTATGCGAAGGACGAAGACAAAGTGCGCGTGAAGCGTTGGGGACGCGACGCGTTCATGCCGACGAACTTTGCGTTTCTGGACGACGGCGGCTTTCTGCTCACCGACGGCTACGGCTCCTTCCACATCCATCGCTACGACAAAAATGGGAATTGGGTTTCCAAGTTTGGTGGCGCAGGAAATGGCGAAGGAAAATTCAATACGCCGCACGGCATCTGGATTGATCGCCGTCCCGGCCGCACGCCGCAGGTGGTCGTCTGCGACCGCGCCCATCACACGCTGCAATATCTCACGCTGGACGGCAAATATCTCGAGACACTCAAAGGCTACGGACTGCCCGCCAACATCGACACGTGGAAAGGGCTGCTGCTCGTGCCCGAACTGCACGCGCGCCTCACGCTGCTCAACACGAAGAACGAAGTCGTCGCGCGATTGGGCGAGGACGTGGAGCGCGTGACCAAGCTCGTGAAGGACGTGCGCGGCGACAGCAACAAGTGGGTCGCCGGGAAATTTGTGCATCCGCACGACGCGTGCTTCGATGCCGCCGGCAACATCTTCATCGCCGAATGGGTTGCCACCGGCCGCATCACCAAACTGCGCCGGTTGAGTTAATCGCACGAGCCTGCTGCCCGTTTTTGATGCGACGCATCACTTCCACTATTGGGCTGATTGCGTGGTGGCTCGCATCAGCAGCGCTCCAAGCCCTGCCCTGCCGCATTGAAGTGGTGGAGCACGGCAGCGACTGGCCGGTGCCCATGGTCGAGCTGCGCACGACCCATCACGCGGTGTTTGTCACCGACAACGCAGGGCGCATCGCCTTCGATCTTCCCGAATTGATGGGCCGCGAAACTTGGTTTGAAGTTCGTGGACACGGCTACGAGGTAGCGAAGGATGGATTCGGCCAGCGCGGGGTGCGCTTGAAGCCCGTGGCCGGTGGGCAACTGCGCGTGGAGGTGAAGCGCACCAGCATCGCGCGGCGCATTGGGCGCTTGACGGGCGCGGGGTTATTTGCCGAAAGCCAGAAGCTCGGGTTGGAAAAAGATTGGCGCGAGTCGGGCATCGTCGGGCAAGACAGCGTGCAGAACGCCGTGCATCGCGGGCGGCTCTACTGGTTCTGGGGCGACACGACGCTCGCGCATTATCCGCTGGGCATCTTTGACGGTACCGGTGCGACATCGGCGGTGCACGCCCTGCCCTCTCTCCAGCCGCCGTTGCGATTGCCGCTGCAATACTTCACCCACACCAACGCCACGCCGCGCAGCATTGCTCCGTTGCCCGGCACCGGGCCAACTTGGGTGACGGGCTTGGCCAGCGTGCCCGATCAATCCGGAATACCGCGCCTCGTTTGCACCTATATGAAAATCAAACCGCCGCTAGAAGCCTACGAGTGGAGCCTTGCGGTATGGAACGAGGAGAAGCATCTGTTCGAAAAGCTGAAGACGGTGTGGACGAAATCCGAAGACACACCCAAAGCGCCGCCCGTCCCCGAAGGCCATCCTGTGTTGTGGAAGGATCCCGCAGGAAAAGAGTGGCTGCTCTTCGGCAATCCGCTGCCGCGATTGCGCTGCCCCGCGACCTTCGAGGCGTGGCAGGATGCGGCGCATTGGGAAGTGCTGACGCCGCAGGCGAGTTTGAAATCCGCAAGCGGTGGCGAAGTGAAACCGCACACCGGCTCCATTGCGTGGCATCCCTGGCGCAAACGTTGGGTGACGGTCTTCATGCAATCCTTCGGCAAACCGTCGGTCTTCGGCGAGCTGTGGTATGCGGAGGCCGACGCGCCCACTGGCCCGTGGGGCGCCGCAGTGAAGGTATTGAGCCACGACAATTATACCTTCTACAATCCGCGCCTGCACATCGAGTTCACTCCCGCCGGTTCGCCCGCGCTATTTTTCGAGGGCAGCTACACGGTGCAGTTCGCGGATAAACCCACGCCCACGCCGCGTTATGATTACAACCAGATTCTCTACCGACTGGACTTGGACGATGCCGCGTTAAGACCAGCACAAGGACGTTAATGCCCGTCAGGGCAGCTTCGGCGCGGCGGGCTTGGGCACGAACTTCAGCGCCACCCCGTTGATGCAGTAACGCTGGTCTGTCGGCGTGGCAAATCCTTCGCCCTTGAAGACGTGGCCCAGATGCCCGTCGCACACCGCGCAGCGCACCTCCACCCGCGTCCTGCCGCCGGTGTTATCTTCCACCGTACGGACATTCTTGGCGTTTGCCGGATCATAAAAGGACGGCCAGCCGCAGTGCGAATCGAACTTGTGATTGGAGGAAAATAACTCCGCACCACATCCGCCGCACAAGTACGTGCCTGCACCCTGCGAGTTGAATTCCTCGTACGCCTTGCCGAACGCCCGCTCCGTGCCCGCCTCGCGCAACACACGGAACTGCTCCGGCGACAACCGCGCGCGCCACTCCGCCTCCGTCAGCGTGAGCGTTTGCTGCGTGGCATTGGCGGCGGCGGGTTCTGGAGCAGTCATGGTGATGGGCTGGGATTGACGCTGCTCGCAGCCCCCCAGCAAGACAAGCGCGAGGCACAAGCTCTGGTTGACGCGGACACGTTTCACCCCGCCACGATACGCGTGACCGCGCCCCACGCAAAGGCAAACGTGCCGGCCATCCGTCCCCGCCTGCGACAGGGGTGTGATTAAAGTCATCCTCTGCACAGCGGCACAGCATCTCCACAACATTGAGAAAAAGTTGGCCTGCAGCAATTGGAGGAGGGGCAACGACGCACCGAGGAACTGCGGGCACTCATTGACGCCAAGTTGAACGAAGCGAAATAGCAGATCGCAACGATGCCGCATGGCTTCGTTTCCAATTCCGCCCTGTGCGGCAGCGTTCAAAGGAGGCTTGCGGCGGGTGTCGCCGCAGTAGAAACTACGCAGCATGCGAGAGTTCGGTGCCTCCGCAATCCTGATGTTGGTTGCCGCCCTGCAGTTGGGCGCGGCACAGGCCAATGATTGGGAGTCGGTCTATCGTGACCGGCTCAAGTGGTGGAGTCTTCAGCCGGTGTCCAAGCCCGCGTTGCCCAAAGTGAAGGCGGCTTGGCCGGCGCGTAACGAGGTGGACCGGTTCATCCACGCGGCGTTGGAGGCAAAGAATCTCAAGCCCGCAGCCCCCGCAGACCGGCGCGCGTTGGCGCGGCGGTTGAGCTTTGCGCTGACGGGACTGCCGCCCAGCATCGAATTGTCCGACGGCTTCGCGTTGGACACCGCGCCGCGCGCGTTCGAGCGACTGGTGCAGCGCCTGCTCGACAGTCCGCATTTTGGCGAACACTGGGCGCGGCATTGGATGGATGTGGTGCATTACTCTGACACGCACGGTTACGAATGGGATGCGCCGGCGAAGAACGCGTGGATGTACCGCGACTATCTGGTGCGGGCGTTTAACACCGATGTGCCCTTCCGCCAACTTGTACTGGAACAGATCGCCGGCGACCTCATCGAGCCGCGCATTGATGCGCGCGCCGGGCTGAATGAATCGCTCATCGGCTTGATGGCACTGCGCATGGGCGAACGCCGGCACGGCGACAACGGCGATGCCGAAGGCGTCACGCAAGAGGCGATGGCGGACATCATTGATACGATGGGCAAAGGGTTTCTGGGCACGACGCTCGCCTGTGCGCAGTGCCACAATCACAAGCTCGATGCGGTGGCGCAGCGCGATTATTACGCGTTGACCGGCGTGATGATGAGCACGCGCTGGAACGTCCGCACGGTGGATGCGGCCGACGCCAACCTCGCGGTGATTGCGGCCTTGCGGCACATCAAACGCGGCATCCGCACAGAGACCGCCGAGCGTTGGCTGGGCGCGAAGGAGGGTGTCACCGAAAAAATCCAGGCCATCCCCGCCGATGTCAATGCCACCGCGGCATTCCCGGAGACGCTCGTTGCGCTTTGGAAAAAGTCGCTGAAGACACCGCTCGCGCCGGAGGAATTCGCCCGTGAACGCGCGCGGCGCGTGGCGGAGAACAAGGCCAATCTGAAATTGCTGGCGGACTTCACGCGAGAGACAGGCGCACCGGGCTGGCAATGGGATGGCTCGGGCATGCACCACGGTTGGGTGCGCGACGGCGAGGTGGTCGTGGCCGATGAAGGCACCAATGTGCTGGCGCAGATTCTCCCCGCTGGCCGCTGGTCGCACGTGTGGTCGCAGCGACTGGCCGGGGCGCTGCGCAGTCCGCTCTTTGACGCCAACAGCACGACGACCTTCTCGGTGGAACTGGCGGCGGGCAAACACGCCGCGCGTTCGTTCATCGTGGACCAGGCGTTCCACTCCGAGCGCATGCAGTTCATCAGCCAGTTGACGCCGCGCTGGCAGACGCTGACGGCGGGCAGTTTTTCTTCGCTGGAAGGCAGCGTGGACCGCGCGCCGCGCCGTGTCTATCTGGAGTTGGTGACCAAGTCGCTCAACAATTATTTCCCGCCGCGCATCGGCTACGGTGGCTTGAAGGAATCGGATATCGCCGATGAACGCTCGTGGTTTGGCCTCACGCAAATCCACCAGCACCCCGCCGGCAAACCGCCGCTCGATGAGTTGGCCCGGTTCGCGCCGTTGTTTGACACCCCGCTGGCCAACGAACCCTGGGCCGCACGACTGGCCAGCTTGCTGCATGCGGCTCTCCAACGCTGGAGCCGCGGGGAATGCGGCGCCGAAGATGTCCGGCTCATCAACGACGCCCTCGATGCGAAATTGTTGCCCAACGACATGCCGCCCCGCTCGGAATTGGCGAAGCTGGTCGCCAGTTATCGCGACACCGAAAAACAACTGCGCCCCGACCGCACCATCGGCACCGCCAGCGACTGGCTCGAAGGCCGCGATGAACGCGTGGGCATCCGTGGCTCGTACACCCAGTTGGGCGCTGAGGTGCCGCGCGGCAATATAGCCTCTCTAGGCGGCGCGGTCGCGCGCGCGCAACCCGCCGCCAGCGGCCGACTGGAGCTGGCTCGCAGCATCGCCCACGACCGGAACCCGCTCACGGCACGCGTGTTCGTCAATCGCGTGTGGCTGCATCTCTTTGGCGAAGGTCTCGTGCGCACGCCCGATGACTTCGGGCATCTGGGCCAGCCGCCGTCGCATCCAGAGTTGCTCGATTATCTGGCCGCGCGTTTCGTGGAGGAAGGGTGGTCGCTCAAGAAACTCGTGGCCATGCTCGTCGCCTCCGCCACGTGGCAGCAGAGCAGTCTGCCCAATGAGGCGGCGTTGAATGTGGATGCCGAGAACCGCCTGTGGCATCACATGCCGCTGCGCCGATTGGAGGCCGAGGCCATCCGCGACTCCATGCTGCGCGTGTCCGGGCGATTGGATCCGCGCCTGCACGGTGCACCGACAAATCCGCATCGCGCCGCCACAGACGACTCCAAGCGGCTCCACAGCGGCCCCATCGACGGCGATGGCCGGCGCAGTTTATACACCAAGATGACGTTGATGGAGCCGCCGCGTTTTCTGGCGATCTTCAATCAGCCGATTCCCAAATTCGCTGCCGGCCATCGGGACGTGACCAATGTTCCCGATCAGGCGCTGGCGATGCTCAACGATCCCTTTGTCATCGCGATGGCCAAGCACTGGAGCACGCGCGTCCTCAAGGACGGCGCACCGACCGCCGAACAACGGGCCTCGCGCATGCTGGCCGCGGCATTGGCGCGCCCGCCTGCGCCCGAGGAAATCGCGCGCCTTGTCCAACTCGTGCAACGCAGCGCCTCATTGCGCGGGGCAAAGGTGGAGACCCTGCTCGATTGCCAGCCCGCATGGCAGGATGCCGCGCACGCCATCTTCAACCTGAAGGAGTTCATCCATGTCCAGTAACACTCCCCACCGCGCGATCACGCCGTGTCCGGGTTGCGAGGCCCCTGCCCTGTCGCGGCGCGATTTCCTGAACCGCGCGCACATGGGTTTTGGCGCGGTGGCCTTCGCGGGACTGGCCAGTCAATGGGCGACGGCCGCAACACCGCAGCGCCCGCCGCACTTCGCGCCGCGCGCCAAGCGTGTCATCTTTCTTTTCATGGATGGCGGTGTGTCGCATGTGGATTCATTCGACCCCAAACCTGCATTGGACAAACAGCACGGCCAGCCTGCGAAGTGGCGTCCGGATGCGCTCTCGCAGGCGGTCAGCGCCAATCGCAAGTGGCTGAAAAGTCCGTGGGCCTTCCGGCAGCACGGCCAGTCGGGCCTGTGGGTCAGCGACCTTTTCCCGAACATCGCGCGCGTGGCGGACGAGCTGTGCGTGGTTCGCTCGCTCGTAGGCGAAACACCCCTGCACGGCGCGCAGTCGTTGCTGCTGCACACGGGCCGGTCGGCGGCGGCAGCGCCGAGCATTGGCTCATGGATTTCGTACGGCCTCGGAACGGAGAACGCGCAGTTGCCCGGGTACGTGGTGTTGAACAACGACTGGATTCCCAATGGCGGAATCCAGAATTTCGCCAGCTCCTTTCTGCCGGCCACACATCAAGCGGCGATGGTTCGCGCCAAGGGCAGCCCGGTGGACAACATCGGCGCAGCGGACCCGGCGGCGGTGCAGCAGGCCAAGCTGGATTTTCTGCGCGCACAAGATGGCGCGTTCGCGCAGGCGCAGGGCGGTTCGCAGCCCATTGAATCCGCCATCGCCAACTACGAGACGGCGGCGCGCATGCAATCGTTGGTGCCGCAACTGTGCGATGTCACCGGCGAAAGCGTCGAGACATTGGAGATGTACGGTCTGGATCGCGCGAACGATTACGACACGCTGTATGCGCTGCAATGTCTGCGCGCGCGGCGGTTGATCGAGGCGGGCGTGCGGTTTATCGAGATCACCTGCCCCAACACGCACGGCAACAATTCGCCGTGGGATCAGCATGGCCAACTCAAGTTGCGCCACGCCGAAAACGCGCGCATCACCGATCAGCCCATCGCCGCGCTCATCACGGATCTCAAGGCGCGCGGATTGCTGGACGACACGTTGGTGATGTGGGCCGGCGAGATGGGGCGCACCCCGCACAGCTCCGGCGATGATGGCCGCGATCATCACGTGAGCGGCTACACGATCTGGATGGCCGGCGGCGGTATCCGGGGCGGCATGACTTTTGGCAACACCGACGAGATGGGGATGAGCGCAGTCGAGCGCCCGCTGGACATCCACGACATCCACGCGACGATCCTGCACCAACTCGGCGTGGATCATGAGCGGTTGACCTTCCGTTTCGGCGGTCGGGATATGCGCCTGACCGATGTGCATGGAAACGTGGTGAAGGAACTCCTCGCCTGAACGGGCCTGCACCAATGTTTGCAGTCGCCCGACCCTCCCGCCGCTGGACACGGGTGATGCTGTGCGTCGCTGCGCTGACGTGCGCGGGCGTCCGGGTGTTAAATGCAGCCGACACCGCTGGCGAAGCATTCTTTGAATCCAAGATTCGTCCGTTGCTCGTGGCGCGCTGTTACAAATGTCACAGCGGCGACAAAACCAAAGGCAAGCTGGCGCTGGACACACGCACGGGCTGGCAAAATGGCGGCATCTCCGGGCCAGCCATCCTGCCGGGGAATCCGAAAGAAAGCCTCCTCATCCAAGTGGTCCGCCCAACGAACATCAGAGGATTGCTCATGCCGCCCAAAGATCAGGGCGACAAACTGAGCGATGCGGATGTCGCCAATCTCATCCAATGGATTGCGATGGGCGCGCCCGATCCGCGCGAAGTTGCCGCGCCCCAAAAGCGCAGCGGCATGACGCTGGAAGAAGGTCGCAAGCATTGGGCGTTTCAACCCATCGCCCGGCCGACGCCGCCGGTGGTGAAGCATCGCGCATGGCCGCGCAGTCCGATTGATCAGTTCGTGCTGGCGCAACTCGAAACCAACGGACTGCCTCCCGCAGCGGACAGCGACCGCCACCCGTGGCTGCGACGCGTCACCTTTGACATCACCGGACTGCCGCCCACGCCGGAGGAGATCGCCGCGTTTGTCGGAGACCCGACACCGCAAGCACACGAGCGCGTCGTGGATCGCTTGATTGCCTCGCCGGCATTTGGCGAGAAGTGGGCGCGGCACTGGCTCGACATCGTGGGCTACGCGGACGAGATCGGCGTGGCAAACACCGTGCCGGCAATCCACGCGTGGCGCTATCGCGATTATGTCATCCGCGCTTTCAACACCGACAAGCCTTTCGACCAGTTCATCCGCGAACAGGTCGCCGGGGATTTGTTGCCCGCCAGTTCCATCGATCAACATCGCGATGCGATTATAGCCACGGGGTTCCTCTTGCTCGGCGAAATCCATATCGTCGAGGCCGACAAGCTGCAGCAGCGCGCGGATGTCGTGGATCATCAGATCCAAAAGATTGGCACCGCGTTCCTCGGGCAAACGCTGGGCTGCGTGCGCTGCCATGATCACAAATTCGATCCCATCACCGTTGGCGACTACTACGGTCTCGCAGGCATCTTCAACAGCTCGGAGTCCGTGTATGTGACGGGGCGGGGCGTGTGGAGTTCCATCCTCGCGACTGATCTTCCCGAGTCGCCCACGCACCGTGCTGAGCGCGAACTTGCCCTCCGTGCGCACAGTAAAAATGTCGCTCGGCTGAAACAGGAGCACGCGCAGTTGGAAAAGGAACTTGCCGAGGTGAACAAGCAACTGGCCGCCCCTGCGACAAAGACCGGCGCTGCCGAGCCATCTGCGATTTCAACTCCGCCCGCTGCGGATCCGAAAGCACGCAAGGCCGAGTTGGAAAAGAAGTTGGCCGACCTCACCAATCACCTGCGCCATCTCGATTACATCGAACCCAAGTCCACGCCGGTTTATGCCATCCGCGAGGCCGCCGCGCCTGCCGATGCGCACATCCATGTCCGCGGCAATGCGCGCGCACCCGGTGCCGCAGTGCCGCGCGGTTTCATCCGCGTGATGGATCCGGCACCGTGGCCAAAGTTTTCCACGACCGCCAGTGGCCGCATCGAATTGGCTAACTGGTTGGTCCGTGCCGATCATCCCCTGCCCGCGCGTGTGACGGCCAATCGCATCTGGCAGAAATTCTTTGGCGAGGGGCTTGTGCGATCGCTGGATTATTACGGCGCGCGCGGCGAGCGTCCGTCGCATCCGGAGTTGCTCGACTGGCTCGCGGGCGAATTCATCCGCAACGGTTGGTCCCAGAAAAAACTCATCCGCCAGATCACATTGAGCCGCGCGTATCAGATGAGCAGTACGCAGAATCTCGCCGCCGCCGCGCGCGATCCGGACAATCGTCTCCTCGCGCGCATGCCGCCACGCCGGTTGGACGCGGAAGCGATCCGCGATGCCGTGCTGGCAGTCAGTGGCGACCTGTTGTCCGGCGGCAACGGGCCGGCGCTCGCGCTGCATTTTTTCGAGAACGTGGGCGGCCTCGATCCCAAGAATCCCAACCCGGTCAGTTACGCGCTCAAGAAATTCCCCGAGGACCAACTGCGGCGTCGCGCCATTTATCTGCCCGTAATCCGCTCCGGCGCGCAACCCGGTCCGGCGGAAGTGCGCAACCTGTTTGACTTCGTCGCGCCCACGGAGATGACCAGCCACCGTCCCTCGACGACCGTTGCGACACAGGCGCTCTTTCTCATGAACAGCGAGTTCATCCGAACGCAGGCGGGCAAGCTCGCCGACTGGGCCTTGAAACAGGACGCCGCCGATGACGACGTGCGGTTGGCGAAACTCTATCTGCGCACGCTCAATCGTCCCGCCACTCAAACGGAACAGGACAGCGCCCGGCAATTCCTCAACGCGACTGAGAAACCCAGCGCCAGTCAGCGGCGCGATGCGTGGGCGGCGTATTGCCACGCGCTCTTGTCCTCCAATGAATTTCTGTTTCGCCTATGACGCCACTCTCCCCCAGCTTGACTGCCGCACCCTTTTCGCGCCGTCGTCTTCTCCAAGCGACCGCTTGTGGCTTTGGTTCGCTCGCGCTCAACACTCTCCTGACCGAGCAAGCGCTCGCCGCTGCCAACCCACGGGCACCGCGCGCACCGCATTTCACCGCGCGGGCGAAGCGTGTGATTTTTCTTTTCATGGCCGGTGGCCCTTCGCAGCACGACCTCTTTGATTTCAAACCGCGGCTCCGCGCCGAGCACGGCAAAAAACCCGTCATCCCGATTGCGGAACGTGAGATCACGGTCGGCCTTGAAAAATCCATGACGCTCGGGCCGATGTCGCCGTTCGCACCGCGTGGCCGCTGCGGCATGGTGATGTCCGATCTGCTGCCGCACCTCGCGCGCGTTGCGGATGACATCTGCCTGCTGCGCGGCATGACGGTGGACAATCGCGCCCACGATCAAGCCACGCTGCAGATGCACACAGGCGCATTCGCCTCGCTGCGGCCTTCGATGGGCGCGTGGGCCAGTTACGGTCTCGGCACTGAAAATCAAAATCTGCCCAGCTTCATCACCATCAACGCGCCCGGTGACGTGCGCAATCACGGGTCGGCTTTTCTCCCTGCGACGCATCAAGGCACGAGCGTCAATGCCAAGCTCGCTGGCCCAAAAGATTCGCCCATCAAATATCTCACCGACACCTCCACCACGCCGGATGAGCAACGGCGGCGACTGGACTTGTTGCAGTCGATGAACCGCAATCTGCTGCAGCGCGTCGGGGGTGATGCGCAGATGGAGGGCGTCATCGAGTCCTTCGAGTTGGCGTTCCGCATGCAAGCTGAGGCGCCCAAGCTTGTGAATCTGGCGAATGAATCGCAGGCGACACTGGAACTGTACGGCGTGGGCAAAGAGCCGACGGACAAGAATGCGCGCGCGTGCTTGTTGGCGCGGCGTTTCGCCGAGGCGGGCGTGCGCTTCATCCAAGTCACGATGGATGGCTGGGATCATCACGGGAACCTCCGCGGCAATCTGCCCAACCTCTGCGCGCAGACGGACCGGCCGATTGTCGCGCTGCTCACCGATCTTAAACAGCGCGGTCTGTTCGACGATACGTTGGTGGTGTGGAGCGGCGAGTTTGGCCGCACTCCGTGGAGTCAGGATCTCACCAGCACGCAACCGCTGGAGCAACACGGCCGCGAGCATCAGCCCGAAAGTTTCTGCGCATGGATGGCCGGTGGCGGCGTGCGCGGCGGGTTGACCTTTGGCGAGACCGACGACTACGGCTTTCGCGTCGTGCAAGATCGCGTGCATCTGCACGACCTGCACGCGACCATACTGCACTTGCTGGGCATGGATCACGAGCAACTCACCTTCCGCCACGCCGGTCGCGACCATCGCCTCACCGATGTGTACGGCAGCGTCGTGAGAGAATTGCTGGCCTGAAGCAGCGGGATGGACAGCCGCCGCGCTGCGAGTCATTCTCTCCCCCAACAATCAACACCCCCTGCACGCATGTTCATCTTTGATGCCCACCTCGATCTCTCCAT
The DNA here is from genome assembly GCA_009695465.1 of Pedosphaera sp. Classification (GTDB taxonomy): domain Bacteria; phylum Verrucomicrobiota; class Verrucomicrobiia; order Limisphaerales; family UBA1100; genus SYLI01. Next base: position 1,333 of record SIAW01000045.1, on the reverse strand, counting down.
GAACGCCATGGAGTGGAACCGCGATTTGCGCCGGCCCATCTCGGAAATCCGCGCGCGCGAACACGGCAAGACCGACAAGAAAGATCGCGCCAACAACACCGTCTGTTTTCCGGAGATGCGGCGCGGCAACGTGGGTGTCTGCGTCGCCACGCAGATCGCGCGCTATGTGAAGCTGAGCAACTCGCGGCCGGGCTGGCACTCGCCGGAGATCGCGTGGGCGATGACGCAGTCGCAGCTCGCGTGGTATCGCGCGATGGAAGAACAGGGCGAGCTGCGGCAGATCCGCAATCGCACCCAACTACAGACGATGGTGGCGCTGTGGAAAAACGGCGCGCCATCCAACGCGCCCATCGGGTACGTTCTGAGTTTGGAAGGTGCCGACTCCATGATCACCCTCAAACACCTCGAGCGTTCCTACGCCGATGGCCTGCGCGCCTGCGGTCCCGCGCATTACGGACCGGGCACCTACGCGCCCGGGACGGAGGCGGAAGGCCCGCTGACACCCAAAGGTCGCGAGTTGGTCGTGGAGATGGATCGGCTGAAGATGATTCTCGATGCCACGCACTTTGCCGATGAGGCGTTCTGGAATGCGCTGGAACTTTTTCACGGCCCTGTTTGGGCCAGCCATCAGAATTGTCGCAAGCTGGTGCCCAGCCAACGTCAGTTCAGCGATGAGCAACTCAAAGCCCTCATCGCGCGCGGCGCGGTCATCGGCGCGGCGTTGGATGCGTGGATGATGGTGCCCGACTGGATTCGCGGGAAGACCACGCCGCAGCAAGCGGGCGTCACGCTGCGCCACATGGTGGATCACATTGATCACGTCTGCCAACTCGCCGGCAACACGCTGCACTCCGGCGTCGGCACGGATCTCGATGGCGGTTTTGGTCTCGAACAATCCCCGATGGACATGGACACCATCGCGGATCTGAAAAATGTTCCCGCCCTGCTTGCCGAGCGCGGTTACAAACCGCAGGACATCGAGAACATCATGCACGGCAACTTCGTGCGCTTCCTCGAACAGCACCTGCCCGCTGCCTGAGCGAATGCTGTGCGGCGCGCGGCGATGCTACGCGCGCGTGATGCGATAGCTCGCGCGCTTGGTGTCAAACAACTCCGGCCGCAACCGCGTGCCCAGTCCGGGCGTTTCGGGTGGCAGCGCGAAGCCGTGCTCGATGACCACGTTCGTCTCGATGAGCGAGCTATAGAATGTGCGGATGTGTGCGCGCACGGTTTCCTGAAACGTCACGTTGGGCACTGCCGTCGCCACGTGCAGCCCGGCGAAGAGCGTCAGCGGGCCGGTGCAATCGTGCATCGTCGCGGGAATGTTGTAGGT
>SIAW01000044.1 GCA_009695465.1 Pedosphaera sp. | reverse complement strand
GGCCTGTCGGGCCTGTTGATGGCGTTGCAGGCCAAAGGGCTGCTGGACACCACCTCCGTGCTGGTCACGGGCGAATTCGGCCGCACGCCCAAGGTCAATGCGCGTGCCGGACGCGACCATTATCCGCGCGCGATGTTCTGCGTGATGGCCGGTGGCGGCATGAAGGGTGGTCAAGTGATTGGCGCCTCCGACGACAAGGGCGAAGGTCCCAAAGACAAGGCCATCACCCCCGACGATGTGGCGGCCAGCTACTTCCACTCCTTGGGCATTGATTCCAGCAAGGAATACAACACGCCGACCGGACGGCCTGTGATGATCGTGCGCAACGGCACCCTCATCCCGAAGCTGTTCTAGTCCGCCGCGCCAACGCAGTTTTCAAACCCCGCCTCGTGCGGGGTTTTTTTCTGCCTGCGACCGACGCTTGCCAGCAGTGGCAGACCTCTGTTACCACTCCGGCGTCATGCACATGATGTTGGCCCACGTTTCCGCACAGCCTCACTGGCACGTCACGGACATCGCCCTGCTCCTCGCCGCCATCGCAGCCGTCGTGGCGGGCTGGCGCTGGTTCCAGCACAGCCGCTGAGCACAGCAAGCGTCCGCCCTCATCTTCGCAGGCAATTCTTAGAAATTGCCGCCTGCCGCCTCGGCCATCTTCACCGCGCAAGAATCTGGCGAACCCGCAAAATAGTTTGAAATTATCCACCTCAATGTGGCGTCTAACTGGCCGAACGAAAACTGATTATGCGCATCTCTGAACATCGTCCGCAGTTGCAGGATTTCTTCCAGACCCGCCGCGAGTTCTTGGGCCGGTTCGGCATGGGCATGGGAGCCTTGGGCATGGCAGCCATGTGGCCGGGGTCGCAGGCCAACGCCTCGACCGCATTGCAGCAGTTGGCCATCGCCAATCCGATGCTGCCGCGCCAGCCGCATTTCCCGGTGAAAGCCAAGCACGTCATCCACATCTTCGCGCAGGGCGGCCCGACGCATCTGGACACGTGGGATCCCAAGCCGGGCATGGCCAAATACGCCAACACGAATGTCAAAGCCATCGGCGGTGTCCCGTTGGCTTCGCCCTTCAAGTTTAACAAGACCGGCCGCAGCGGCACCGAGGTGTGCGAGGTGTTCCCCAAGATCGGCGAGAGCATTGATGACATCGCCGTCATCCGCTCCATGCACACGGACGTCCCCTCGCACGAATTCGCGACGGTGATGATGAACACCGGCTCCGGCCGCATGACCAAACCGTCCGTGGGCTCGTGGCTGCTCTACGGGTTGGGCACGGAGAACCAAAACCTGCCGGGCTTCGTCGCGCTGGGCGGCGGCTTGGGCGGCGCCAAGAACTGGCGTTCGGCGTTTTTGCCGGGCGCATTCCAAGGCACGCTGGTGAGCAACGCCGGCGGCAGCGTCGAGAAGGCCATCGAGAACATCAAGAATTACAGCCTGTCCCTCGCCGAGCAACGCCAGCAACTGGATCTGTTGCAGCAGCTCAACGCGCAACACAAGCAGGCGCTGGAACAGGAAGCCGGGCTGGAGGCGCGCATCCAATCTTTCGAGCTGGCGTTCAAGATGCAGACCGCCGCGACCGACGCGTTTGATCTAACCAAGGAAGCGCCCGAGATGCGCGCGCAATACGGCGGCTCCCAGATGGGCGATCGCCTGCTGGTCGCTCGGCGATTGGTGGAGCGCGGCGTGCGCTTCGTGCAAGTGTGGCACAACGGCTGGGATCATCACTCCGATGTGAAGACCAACGTGGCCCGTCGCGCCAGCGAGTGCGACCAACCCATCGGCACGTTGCTCAAAGATTTGAAACAGCGCGGGCTGCTGGAGGATACGCTGATCATCTGGGGCGGCGAATTCGGCCGCACACCGCGCCACGACCGCGGCGGACGCGGCGAACCGGGCCGCGACCATCACAACCGCGGCTACTCCACGTGGCTGGCCGGCGGCGGCACCAAAGGCGGCATCGTCCACGGTGCCACCGATGAGTTCGGCTACGACGCCGTGCAGGACAAGGTGCACATCCACGATCTGCACGCCACGATTCTCAGGCTCATGGGCTTTGACCACGAGAAGCTCACCTACCGCCACAACGGCCGGGATTTCCGCCTGACCGACGTGTACGGCAACGTGGTGAAAAATCTCATCGCATAAGCGGTCGTTTCTGCCGACATGAAAAAGACCTTCATCGCCGGGCTGATCAGCCTCGGGCCGTTGCTCTTTGCCGAAGACAAGCTCGACCCCAAACACGTCGAGTTTTTTGAGAAGCGCATCCGGCCTGTGCTGGCGCAGAATTGTTACGAATGCCACAGCAGCGCCACCAAGGCCAAAGGCGGCCTCGCTCTGGACACGCGCGACGCCCTGCGCACCGGCGGCGATAGCGGCGAGGCCATCGTGCCCGGGCGCCCCGAGGAAAGTCTGCTCATCAAGGCTGTCCGCCGTGGCAATCCCAAACTGCAGATGCCGCCCAAGACCGAGTTGAGCGCGGAGCAAATCGCCGATCTCGCCTCATGGATTGCGCTGGGCGCGCCCGATCCACGCGTGGGTCCGCCCGTCGGTCCGGGGCGCAAGGTGTTCTACACCGAGGCCGACGCCAAGAAACACTGGGCCTATCAGCCCATCGCCAAGTCGGTGGTGCCGGCGGCAAATGATCCGTGGGTGCGCACGGCCGTGGACGCTTTCATTCTGGATAAACTGCGCGCGACCAAGCTCACCCCCGCGCCCGCTGCGGACAAACGCCTGCTGTTGCGCCGCGCCCATTACGATCTCATCGGCCTGCCGCCCACGATGGCCGAGACCGAAGCCTTCCTCAAAGACACCGCGCCCAACGCCTTCGCCAAGGTCATTGACCGTCTCTTGGCCAGTCCGCAATACGGCGAGCGCTGGGGCCGTTACTGGCTGGACATCGCCCGTTACGCCGACAACAGCGGCGACCGCGCCGGCGGCAATCGCGCCGATCCCGCGTTTCCTTTCGCGTGGACCTACCGCGATTATGTCATCAATGCTTTCAACGCCGACAAGCCTTACAACCAGTTCATCCTCGAACAAATCGCCGCCGATCGCCTGCCCAACGCCCACAAGGAAGACTTGGCCGCGCTGGGTTTTATCACCGTCGGCAAGCGCTTCATGAACGACGCCAACGAGGTGATTGATGATCGCATTGATGTCGTCACCAAAGGCTTGATGGGCCTCTCAGTTTCCTGCGCGCGCTGCCACGACCACAAGTTCGATCCGGTGCCCACGGCCGATTACTACTCGCTGCACGGCGTCTTCGCCAGTTCAGCCGATGACAACGCGGCGATGGCCGACAACACCGACACGCCCGAGTACCGCGAGTACGTCGCCCGCAAGGAGCAGGTGCAAAAGGACGCGCACGCCTACGCGCTCAAGGAGTACAACACCGTGCTCGCCGACCTGACCAAGAAGGCCGACGAATACCTCATGCAGGCGCAGCGGTTTTTGGATGGCAAGACCGCCAGCAAACAGCCCGCCGCCGTGGCGCGCGAGGCCAGCCTCAACACCGCCGCGTTGGAGCAGTGGATCGCCAGCATGGGCGGTTGGCAGAAGCAGTCCAACAACATCTTCGCCCCGTGGTTTGAATTCACCCAGCTTCCCGAAAAAGGTTTTGCCGCCGCCGCCAAGACGCTGGCCGCGCGCGTGGCCGCCAATGAAAAGAAACAGATCAATCTAGCCGTCGCCAAAGCCTTCGCCGGTGCCGCGCCGCAATCGCTGCAGGAAGTCGCCAAGATTTATCTGGGCATTTTTGTCAGCATCGAGAAACAGATGGACGGCCAGTATCCCACGACGTATCTGCTGGCGGCTGCAGGTCGCAGCGACGCCCCACAACGCCGCCGCGAAATCGTCAAGGAATCCATGCCGCCTGCGTTGGCCGATGCCGACAGCGAGGCCATCCGCAAGGCGCTCTTCGCAACGGGCACGCCGCTGGGATTGGATGCGCGCGAAGTGGGCCGCGTGGTGGGCAACCGCGTGCGCAATCGCCAGCAGACGATGCTGGCGGCCATCACGCAGTTGGATTCATCGCATCCAGGCTCGCCGCTGCGCGCCATGGCGTTGAAGGACGCCGCGCAACCGCGTGACTCGCGCATCTTCGTCCGCGGTGAGCGCACCAATCTGGGCGACCGCGTGCCGCGCCAATTCCTCAGCCTCATCGAAGGCGACAAGCGCAAGCCGTTCAGCGACGGCAGCGGCCGGCTGGAAATGGCCCGCGCCATCGTTGACCCCAAAAATCCGCTCACCGCGCGCGTGCTCGTCAATCGCGTTTGGCAATGGCATTTCGGCGAAGGCATCGTGCGCACGCCCAGCGATTTTGGATTGCGCTCCGAGGCGCCCACGCATCCGGAATTGCTGGACTGGCTGGCCACGTCGTTCATGGACAAGGGCTGGTCCATTAAACACCTGCACCGTCTCATCATGACCTCCAGCGTCTATCAGCAAGGCGCGGTCAACAGCGCCGCGTTTGCCGAGGTCGATCCGAGCAACAAGCTGCTCTGGAAATGGCCGCTGCGTCGGCTGGATCTGGAAGCGACACGCGACACGTTGCTGGTGGCTGGGGACAATCTGGATCCCGCGCAGCACGGTCGCCCCGTGGATTTGCAGTCCGGCTCTGCGCGCCGCACGGTGTACGGCTTCATCAACCGCGCCGAGTTGCCGGGGATGTATCAGGTGTTTGACTTTGCAAACCCGGACATGACTTCCGCCGAGCGCATCGAGACCACCGTGCCGCAGCAGGCGCTCTTCCTGATGAACAGCCCCTTCGTGCTGGCGCAGGCGCGCAAGCTGGCCGCGCGTTCCACCGTGCAGCACGGGGAGAAACCGCAGGACAAAGTGCGCGCGCTCTACGAGATTCTTTTCCAACGCACGCCCACCGCCAAGGAGACGGAAGCCGCGCTGGCCTTTGTCGCCAAACAACAACCCATCACGCCCGCACCGCTGCCCACCGTCGGTCCTAAACCCGTCGGCAAAGCGAAAGGTGCAAAAGCAAAGGGGCTCGCACCCAAAGGTCGCACTCCCGCTGCCATCGCCACAGCCGCTGCTTCACAGCCGCTGGCTCCGTGGGAAAAGCTCGCGCAGGTTCTGCTCCAGACCAACGAATTCATCCACGTGCAGTAACGGTAATTCCCGGCGAGGCTGCCGGGCGGCAAGCACGTTCAGGCCAACACCTGCGGAATCACGCGGCCAAAATCGATGTCCAGCCGTTTCTGTCCGGGCACTTCCAACTCGCGCGCGTCCAGTCCCAGCAGGTGCATCATCGTTGCGTGCACATCGGTGACGTAATGCGGATGCTCCTCCGCATGGAATCCAATCTCATCGGTCGTGCCGTGGGCCACGCCGCCTTTGATGCCGCCGCCAGCCAGCCAGACGGAGAATCCGTACGGATGATGGTCGCGTCCATCGGCACCCTGCGAACCGGGCGTGCGGCCAAACTCGGTGGCAAACACCACGAGCGTCTCGTCGAGCATCCCGCGTGACTTGAGGTCGCGCAGCAATCCCGCCACCGGCTTGTCCACCTGCGGCGCCAGTCCCGAGTGATTGTTCTTCAACGCCGAATGCGCATCCCACGCGCCCGCCGCGCCGTCGCCGTGCATGATCTGGATGAAGCGCACGCCGCGCTCCACCAACCGCCGCGCCGCCAGCAACTGGGTGCCCAGCGGTCGCGTCACCGCTTGATCCAATCCATACAGCCCGCGAGTGGCCGCTGTTTCCTGATCGAAATTCACCACGGCAGGCACGGAGGTCTGCATGCGGAACGCCAGCTCGTAGGATTTGATCCGCGCACGCAGCGCCGCATCATCCGGATACCGCGCCGCCGTGATGCGGTTGAGCTGGTTGACCAGTCCGAACTCCAGCGCCTGTTCCGCGCGGGACAGATCCAGCTTCGGCGTGGCGAAGGGCAGCGGATCGGCGGGGTCCACCTTCAGCGGCACCGAATCAAATGCCGGCCCCAAGTAGTGCCCGTCGCGCACATCAAAAAACCGCGGGCCCATCAGGATGAACTGCGGCAGATTTTCGTTGAGCGTACCCAAGCCGTACGTCACCCACGCGCCAATCGTCGGCACGCGCGGATCAAGCATGTGCCGGCCCGAATGGAACTGCACCTGCGCGCCGTGATTGTCATCGGTCGTCCACATCGAACGGATGACCGCAATGTCGTCCATGCACCCGCCGATGTGCGGGAACCAGTCGCTGACCTCCGTGCCGCTTTGCCCGTACCGCTTGAAACCCACTTGCAGCGGATAGATTTTGTTGCGCTGTTGCCCGTTGGCATCGTTGACCACCACCACGCGCACGCGCTTGCGTTTCTCCGGATCGTTGATGCCTTTGAACGGCGAGTCCGCGAAGGAGACGCCCGCAAATTTGTTGAGCGCGGGCTTGTGATCAAAACTTTCCAGATGACTCAGCCCGCCGCGCAGAAAAATCCAGATGACGCTCTTGGCCTTGGCGCGGTGATGCGGCTTTCCATCCGGGGGTGCCCACGCCGCACCAAGCCCTTCGCGCGCCAACATCGCGTTCAACGCAAACGCGGGGAAGCCCAGTCCCGTGCGGGCCAGAAAATCGCGGCGGCTTGGAGGCGGTGTCAACATCGGTGCGTCGCTCATCGGACGGTGATAAAATCGTTGTGATTCACGAGGGCGTGAACAAGGTTTTCCCGGGCGCGCCGCGCCGGCTCCGCGTGTTTTCCATACCGCAGCAGCGCCTCCGTCTCGCCCAGCATTTTGGCGCACGCCTCCACCTCCGCCGGGATGGGCGCGCGGGAAAGGATGGCCTCGAACGCCCGCACCGTGAAATCTTCCGCCGCCCCACTTGCCTCCAATCGCGCCGCCAGTTTGCGCGACAAGGTCATCGCCAGTTCGCTATTGGCCAGCGTCAACGCTTGCTGCGGCACGATGCTCTCGAACCGGCGATAGCAATCGAGCTGGTTGACGTGATCAAACATGTCGAGGAACGGATTCACGTCGTCGCGGGAGTGCGTGAAATACAGGCTGCGGCGGCCGGCGGTGTCCGCTCCTTTGGGGCTGATCGTCGGCCCGCCCAACTGCGGATTGAGCACGCCGCCCAAGTGCAGCAGGCTGTCGCGGATGATGTCCGATTCCATTCGCGACACGTTGCGCCGCCAGAAAAATTGGTTGCCCGCATCAGACGCATTGGCAAATCCCTCGGGCACCGTGCTGGAACGGCGATAAGCTTGGCTGGTCACCATCAGCCGGTGCAGCCGTTTCATCTGCCAACCATTTTCCATGAAGTCCACCGCCAGCGAATCCAACAGCGCCTGCAACGGTGGCGCTGCGGTGCGCCGTCCAAAATCACTCACCGGATCCACCAACGGCTGGCCAAAGTGTCGCAGCCAGATGTGATTGACCGCCACGCGCGCCGTCAGCGGATTGCGCCGATCCGTCACCCAGTTCGCCAAGGCGCTGCGCCGGCCCGTGCTGATTTTCGGATACGGCCGCGACCGGCTGGCCTCGCTTTCTTCCGGCCCTTCCAGGGCCTTGGAGGAAGCGCGCAGCGACGTGTATTTATCACCGGGCACAGTCAGACTTTTCTGCGCCTCGGCCAATTTGCCCTGCGCCGCCTTCAACTCCGTCCCCGCCTGCGCCTTGGTCTTGGCATCCGCAGCGGCCACCTTTTGTTCGGCCTTCGCAACAGCCTCCGCAGCCTTTGCCGCCTCGTGCTGGCGCGCAGCCAATGCAGCGGCACGCACCAACGCCATCGTATTGGCGGAGGGCAATGTTGAATTATGATCCTGCGCCCGCGCGATGTCAGCGGCATGCGCGGTCTTGAGTGCGGCGCCTCGCAACTCTGCGGCGGCCAGTCCCTTCTCGGCGACGACCAATGCCAGCTTCGCATCGGCCACGCTCGACACGGCCAGCGCTGCGCCCGCGCCGCCCTCGGTCATCGCCAGTGTCGCCGGCAATGGGCGGATGTGGATGGAAAGAAATTCGGCGGCGGCATCAAAGGTGATCAATTCCAGCCGGCCCGCCTCGCGCTGGACGGGCAACCGATAGGCCAGCGCGTGTTTGCCGTCCATCGCCACGTTGATCAGCGGGCCGCGCACGCGCACGGTCAGCTCGTACGTCTCGTTTAATTTCACCGGCCGCGCCTGCGTCCCCGACGGCGGATAAGCATGGCCGCTGCCGGTGTTGTGGGAGATCTGCAATTTGGGGCCGCCGCCGGTGGCGCTCAGATAGACCAGTTTTTCGCGGCCGCCCACGGCGTCGAAGCAAAGCCCGACGGATTTCCACATCGTGCCGCCGGTGATCTTGAATCGGAACTGCGCCTCAAAATCCGGCGGGTGATTCTGTTTCGTGCGCAGCCACGCGCGTTCGGTGCCGCCGATCTTGGTTTGCGCGAGCCGCCCATCCGCATGCTTCCATTCGCCCGGACCGGTTTCCCACATCGCACTATCGGCCTTGGCAAAATTGTCTTTCAGAAAATCAACGGCGGGGATTTCCGGCTGCGGCTTGGCTTGGGTTGCGTTCTGGGCGATGACAATCTGGCGACGCGCGTTTTCCAGAACAGCGCGCGCGGCGTGGATCTCATTGGTGGCGGCGCGCAGATGATCTTCCAGCACGAAGGGCAGCAGTGCCGGCGAGTGCGATCCCGGCGGCAACGCGATGGGCTTGATGGCCAACTCCGCGAACGTGAAGAGTTCCGGCACGCCCGGCGCGATGACGCGGTTGGTGTCCGGCTCCGTGTCGTTGCCGCGCCGATGCAGATAGGTCGGCGCAGCGGGATGTGCATCGAAGACGCGCGGCAGTCCGTCCTTCTCCAGATCAATCTCGCCGGGCCACGGATCCAGCCGCGCATGATGCGGCTCAAAAAACGCGCGCAGTTTGTAGTAGTCCACGTGGGTGATCGGGTCGTACTTGTGATCGTGGCATTTGGCGCATTGAAAAGTCAGCCCGAGAAATGCCTTGGCCGTGTGCTCCACCGTGTCATCCAGCGAGGTGGTGCGGTTGAAGAGATAATAATTGCGCGCAAGAAATCCCGTGGCGCGCAGCGCATCGCGGTCCGCCGGCCACAGCTCATCGGCGGCGAGCATTTGGCGGATCATCAAATCGTAGCCCTTGTCGGTGTTGAGCGATTCGATGATCCAATCGCGCCAATGCCAGATGTGCTTTTGCGAATGGCGCAACTGCGCGCCCAGTCCGTACCAGTCGGTGTAGCGCCAGATGTCCATCCAATGCCGCCCCCAACGCTCGCCGTGCTGCGGACTGGCCAGCAGCCGATCCACGACCTTCTCGTAAGCATCAGGCGACGCGTCGGCGAGAAAGGCGCGCAACTCCTCGCGCGTGGGCGGCAGGCCGACCAGATCCAGATGGACGCGGCGCAGGAGCAGGGGCTTGTCCTCCGCAGGCAGCGGCTTCACACCGCGTTGCCGGTGTTCAACACCCAGCAAGGCATCAATGAGATTGGCCGATTTCGGGACTGGCGCGGCAGCACCGGCGGGCGCACGGAAGGCCCAGTGCGCACGCGGATCGACCTCCGGCTCGTCCTGCGCGGACGCGGGTGCCCCGGCGGCAATCCACTGGCGCAGCGCCTCAATCTCACGGGGATGCAACGGCTCGCCTTCCGGTGGCATGCGATCATCCAACTTGGCGGTGGTGATGCGCTCGATGATCCTGCTCTTGTCCGGTTGTCCGGGTTGGAGAGCGGGGCCGGATTCGCCGCCCTTGCGCAGTGCCGCCACGGTGTCCAGTCGCAGGCCAGCCTTCTGCTTCAACGCACCGTGACAGGCAAAACAGCGGGACTTGAGGAGGGGCCGAATGTCCTTTTGAAAATCCACTGCGCCCGCCGCAGACGCGAACGTCGCGGCCATCGCCAAGGCGATGAGATGGCGAGCGCGGCTCATTGCGGGAATCACGATGGCAGTGTAGGCCGCCCACCGCAGGCGTCAAGCAACCGGCCTACTGCAATGCACCAGCGGGACTTATTGCAGGTCGCCGGGTTTGCGTTGGATGGCCTGCGAGAAGGACTGCAGCTTGCTGCTGATGGTGCCAATCGAGGTCTTGTCGTTGAAGACGACAAAATCGGAGTACCCATTTTTCGTGTCATCCAGCACGCCCTCGCGCAACACGAGGCAGTACTTGTCATTGACCATGATGCCCAGCAGCTCGCCAGCGCGGCTGAGCACGATGTCACCTTCGGAGGGATTGAATTTCCGGCTGAACAGCCCGCCGAGGAGCGGCTTGTCCATCCGCACGTAGTTGGGCTTCTTGGGATCCACCTTGAACTCCACAACGCCGTAGTCCTGTCCTTTGTGGATGATGAGCGCCTCCGCATATTTCTCAGGCTCTTTGGCGAGGCTGTAGGGTTTGTCCACGCCCAGCACGGCTTTTGAACCTTTGTGGAGCGGCACGACGATCACACGCGGCTCATCCTTGATGAAGCCCAGCCAAGCCACTGGCACCTGTTGCTGCGGGGTTCTGCCGACAAACGCACCGCTGGCTTTCTCCCAGCCGGCAGCGCCATTGCCAAACTGGAAGGGCGAGTCGTTGACGTGGATCAGCGCGTACAAATACTGGCTGCCCTCGACTAGCACGGGCTGTGCAACCCCATTGACCTCGCGCGGCAATTCCACGGGTTTGTTGCCTTGAAATACTACGACGGGTTTGGTGCGGCTCAGTTGCATCTGCAACTTCACGCGGTTGGGCAGAAATTCCGTGAACAGGCGGTTGGGGCTGATGGGCTGCGCGCGCGCCAAGTCCTCGAGTTTCTGGCGGGCGGCGATGGACATCGCCTCGGTGGAATCCAGCGTCTTCTTGATCTCCGTGCGCAGGCTCTCGTTGACCTTTACCTCACGCACGAAATTGGCCTCGGCACCCGTGCGACGCGTGCTCTCCGACGCCAAGTCCGTCTGCGATTTGGTCAGCGATCCCTGCAGCCCAGCCGAGTTTTGTTTCTCAGCCGTCAACTGCTGGTTCAGTCCATCGGCCTGCGAGAGCGCATTGCCGAGCTTGGTGTTGCTGGCTGTCAGATTCACTCTCAAATCGCCGATCTGCGTCTGCGCCTGCCCCAACTGGCCGGTGAGCGTCTTGTTGGCCTTGTCCAGACCATCGGCCTGCGAGAGCGCATTGCCGAGCTTGGTGTTGCTGGCCGTCAGGTTCACCTTCAAATCGCCGATCTGCGTCTGCGCCAGATTATTGGAATCCGCCAGCCGCGTGTTGTCGCCCTTGAGCCGGTTGTTGTCGGATTCCAACCGCGAACGGTCGCCCACCAACACCCGGTTCTCGCCTTCCAGCTTGAGCGTTTTCTCGGAGAGCAACCGCACCTCGTTGGTCAGGCCGGACATGTGCTTCTGTCCTTCCACAATCTCCCTGACTTTGGTCTCCAACAACTCGCGCCGGTCATTGGCGTCTTTGAGGGCCACCAGACGTTGGCGATCAATCTCCTTCTGCGCCTCAGTGGAAATGCTGGATGACTCCTGTGCGGTCTTCAGTTTCTGCTGCAGGTCGGCGAATTTCTTTTGCCGATCCGCATCGCTGGACCGCGTGAAGGCCAACTGCTGCTGTACGGACTCGCGATCTTTCTGCTCCTCGCGCAGGCGCAGGCGCACGAACTGCAACTCATCGGCGTGCTGCGCATAGGTCTGCGTGCCGCCGCCCGCGCGGGCATCATGCTTGTCCACCTTCGTCCACGGCGAATCGTGAATGATGTGGAGCAGCAAAAAATCAATCAGCATCAACAGCAACGTCTTGTTCATGATCTCCCTCCACTAAATAGCCGCAATCCCGTCCACTTTGCGCACCAAAATGATGAGCCGTTTCTTGGCCTGGCGCACATGCCAGATCTTCACGGCGGCCACGCACATGATACCAAAGATGTTGGAGGCATAGGCCGCCACCGGTTTCTGGAACACATCCATCATGATCATCGCCAACCCCAGCGCCGTGCCGCCGATGCCGATGTAGAGGCCCAAGTCGAAAAAGTTGTCCTCGTTCTCCAGCAAGCGCAGTTTGAGGCGCGGCTCAATCTGCTCTTCCTCGATGGTGCGGATCTTCTGCACGCAGGTCAGATAGACCCAAATCTGGATGGCGGCGAAAAGGAGCGTCATCCCGACGTTTCTCCACAAGTCTTCTGAAGTTCCGATGTTTGCGATCATAGGTGTGTTGGGTTTGGCGTTAATTGTTGTGGCATCGCCAGCGAGTGCAGCGAGTGGAATCTTGATGGCGATGTCGTATTCGGAGGATTGTACGGTCTGAAAAAACATGGGTTCGCTGAGCATCCCCAGCACCAACGCCCCGGCCACCGCCAAGGCGCGGCGGTTCCACAGATAGCCCGGCAGTTGGCTGGAATCGGACGCCACCAACGGCCGGGATCGGTTCCACACCCATACCAGCAACAGCGCGCCCAACCCGAAGAGCAGGTACCGCACGCTCATCGCCAGTCGCGGGCTTTTGAAACCCATCACTGCCAAGCCATCCAATCCCGCACCGCGCCGCTCGCCAATGGGGCCGCCGTGCCGCACCACAAATTCCAGCGCGCCTCTGCCCTGCGCCAAAGCGCGGTGCAGATAGGCGTCGCCCTGCTTGCCGTGCTCCATCAAATACTGCACCACCAGCCGCGCGCCCTCGGGCGATCCGGTCCACAGCACCGCGGTGTACACCATCGGAAAATCCGTGAAGGCCATCGGCATGCGCGCCTGCATCAGCCACTCTTGAACATCGAGATTGCCGTTCTTGTCCGTGTCAAACTGCTCGAACATCTCGCGCAACGGCCCCAGCGGCAGTTCGTCCCTGAACAGTTCCTTGTCGTGATTGCCCAGCGCGTTGAACGGCGGCAGCATCGTCTGCACCAGCGCGATGTGCGACAGCTCCGAGAGCGTCTTGAGGTCGGGCAACAGGGCGAGCATCTGCATCAATTGATGCACGTCGAGCATGTCCGCCAGCGTGCTGATGGACATGAAACAGCGGCGCAGACTGGCGGTGTTGCCGGCTTGACCATGCGCCAGAATCTCGCGCGCAAGACCGTCGGTCATGAAATTCTGGCTGTGCAACCATGCGGTGAGCATGATGGCCGGCTCGAACTCCCGCAGTTCCGCCAACTCGCTCAACTCCAACATCTGCCCAGCTCCGCTGGCCATCCCGCCAGCCTGTCGCGGCGGCAACTGGGCCTGGAACGCTTGGCGATTCTTGGGGGAGAGGAAATAGTTGATGGCCGCATCGCGCTGTGCGGTGTTCGCCAGCATGGCCTTGAGTTTCACCACGTCCGTCTGTGCGCCGCCCAAAGCGGGTTCGGCAGCCTGCAACACCAAGCGCGCGGCCTGCGGGTTGGGCTGGAATTTTTTGGCAGCCAGTTCCTGTCCAAACTGCGCCACACTCTGCGTGCCCGCGCCCGCCTGCTCCACCACGGCCGGGTGCAACATGCCTTGGTACACCGGGAAGAGCCACCCCAACACGAAAAGGGCAATCGCACCCAGCAATGCCGCCGCCACCTTGAGTCCGCCAAAGCCAGCCTGCTGAATGCGGGATATGGATGTGCCTGTCATGCTCTCGTTTCTAATCGAAGACTGAACGCAAATCCGCGTTGTGCGCACATCCTTGGTTTCGTACGCATCAGACGACGTCTTATCTGCCCAGCCTCCTGAAATAGACTTTCTCGCCGGACACATGTTCACATTCTTTTCACCGTCGGTCAACATCCTGCTGTTAACAAGTTCGTGGCGAATGCGTGGTGCCCAAGTTGGGCTTGGCGAAGCAACCTCGCTGTGCAAGATTGCCACCATGAAAATAAAGTCGCTTCTCTGCTGCGGTGCCGCCCTGTGTGTGCTGGGCTTGGCCGATAATGCCTGGGCACAGCGCAAGCCCGTGACCCTGCTGCTGCCCGCCCCCGCGATTGGCATCGCCCCCGTTCCAGCGCCCGGCGCGCCTGCGACAGCGGACGCGGATGTTCAAATCACCGAGGTTATTCCCGAAATATTCGCGCCGGAACCGAGGCGTTTTCAACTGCTCTCCACGCAAGTCACCTTGAACGGCAAACCCACGCCCGTGGTGCTGAAGATTGACACCGCCACCGGCATGGTTTCGTGGCTGCAACATTCGGAGTCCACCATCTTCGTCAACGGCAAGGCGCAGACCGTCACTGGCCTGCACTTCATCCCCATCATCGAACAGGCGCCGCCGATGCGCGGTCAACCCGCCGGCATCAGCGGCTCGCCAATCCGCGAGAATCCCAGCACGGGCACGACGATCAGCCCGCAGTCGGTGGAATCGAGCCCGGCACCGGCGAACAGGCCGCGCTTCGTGCCGTCGCCTCGTTAATCAGTTCGCCGCCGTAGCACCCTTGCCAAGCCGCGTGCGCGCGGGTTCAATGCCGCGCACATGCAACTGCGCCGCCTCGGCAACACGGATCTGCACCTCACCCCCATCGGCATCGGCACGTGGGCCATCGGCGGCGGCGACTGGGGCATGGGCTGGGGGCCGCAGGAGGAACAGGATTCCATCGACGCCATTCTGGAAGGGTTGGAGTCGGGCATCAATTGGATTGATACCGCGCACGCCTACGGCTTTGGCTTGGCTGAAGAGATGGTGTCAAAAGCGCTGCGGCAATGGGGCCGGCCCGCTATCGTCGCCACCAAGTGCGGCGTGTTGCCCGACGAGAAACAATTCCCGCGCCGCCTGATCTCGCGCCGCACCATTCTCGAAGAAGTGGAAGGCTCGCTGCGCCGGCTGCGCGTGGAGACGATTGATCTGTACCAACTGCACTGGCCCGAGCCGGACGCCAACGTCGAGGAAGCGTGGCAGACGTTGCTGGACTTGCAGGCGCAGGGAAAAATCCGCTGGCCCGCCGTCTCCAATTTTTCCGCCGCGCAATTGCAGCGCGCCGCCCATCTTGGTCCCGTTGCCTCGCTGCAACCGCGTTACAGCCTGCTCAATCGCCAGATTGAAACCGACCAGATGCCGTGGTGCGCCGCGAACAATTGCGGGATGCTCGTGTACAGCCCCATGGAATCGGGACTGCTCACCGGCAAAGTCACCGATGAATGGATCGCCGCGCTGCCGCCCAACGATTGGCGCCGGCACAAGCCCGAGCATCCCGTGGCCGCGCTGTTGCATCCGCCCAAGAAAGCGCCGTTCCTCCAACTCGTCGCGCGCCTGCAAGACATCGCCCGGCCCAGCGGCCACAGTGTGGGGCAACTCGCGGTGGCGTGGACGCTCGCCCGGCCGGAAGTCACCAGCGCCATCGTTGGTGCGCGGCGGCGCGGACAGATTTCAGAAATCGCGCAGGCCGGCGATTGGCGGCTCAGCGCAGAAGAGCTCATCGCCATCGAGACGGCGATGGCAGAATTCAAACGCGCCACGGCCTGAGCCGCCACGCGCAGTTCAACGCACTGGACGCAGCGTGAGGCTGCGCAGATCCATCACCGCTGCCTTCGCTTTTTTCACCGGTCGCACCGTCAACGTGTGGCGTCCGGCATCTTTTAACGTCACGCGCCCGATCACACGCGGCACAAAATTCTGGAAATGCCCCGTGTCTTCCACCGTCATCTCCAGCCGCTGATCGCCCACCGCAAACGCCGCCACACTGCCGCCCTGTCCCTTGCCGCAACCTTGCAGGACTTCCACTTCATAAACACCGGGCTTGTCCGTGGTGAACTCAAAACTCGCCCAGTCTTCCTGATCCACCCAGTAACCCAGCGTGTCTTTGTGCGGCAACGGTTCGTAGCGCAACTGGCGGCCGTGCACCTGCGCCGTGCGCGAGTGGATGAAGATGGTGCCGTCGGCGCGCGGCGGATTGGGCCGGTACTGCGGATTGGCCAGCGGCATTTGCGCGCCCGTCTCGCGCCGCCACGCATCGAGCAGACCGCGCAGGCGATTGGCGATGACGGTCTCTTTGGGTGCCTGATTCTGTCCTTCACCGCGATCGGCGCGCACATTAAAAAGTTCACTGCGCCCGCTCTCGTACCACTCGATCAATTTCCAATCGCCATCGCGCACCGCACCGCCGGGCTTGCCGCCTTGATTGCTGTAGTGCGGATAATGCCAGTAGATCGGCCCGCGCGGCTGCACCTGTCCTTTGAGAAGCGGCAGCACGTTGACCCCGTCCACCCCGGCCGGAACCGCCGCGCCCGCCGCCGCCAACACGGTGGGAAAAAGATCCACACTGCTCACCGGCTCGGCGCACACGCTGCCCGGTTTGATGACGCCGGGCCAACGCGCCAGCAGCGGCACGCGGATGCCCCCGTCGTACAGCCAGCCTTTGCCCTCGCGCAACGGCCCGTTAAAAGTCGCCGGCGTCTGCGGCCCTTCCACCGTGCACAACCCGCCGTTGTCGCTGGTGAAAAGCATCAGCGTATTCTCCGTCAACCCCTGTTGTTGCAGGCATTGTACGACGCGCCCCACGCTTTCATCCATGCTCTCCACCATCGCGGCGTACACGCGGTTGGACTGGCTGCCGGGCGCGGTGGCATTGGGGTAACGGTTGATGTACTCCGCCTTGGCCGTCAACGGCGTGTGCACCGCGTAGTGGGCGAGGTAGAGAAAGAACGGCTTGGCCTTGTTCGCCTCGATAAATTTGCAGGACTCCACCGTGAGCCGGTCGGTGAGATATTCGCCGGCCTCCGCCTTCTCCAGCCCGGGCATGAACCGTCCCGCGCGTTGGAACGGCGCGAAGTAACTCAGCGGTGTGCCCGTGTGATCGCCCGCGATTTGATGCTGGAAACCCTGCGCGGCCGGCCCGAATCCTTCGCCGCCCAAATGCCACTTGCCCACATGCGCCGTGGCGTAGCCCGCCTTGCCCAACGCCTCGGCCAGCGTCGTCTCTTCCAGCGGCAATTGCTGACGGATGTTGGGCCGAGCCAGCATTTGCTCGGGCCGATCAGGGCGGCCGGGCAGCCAGTCGGTGAGATTGAGGCGCGCGGGATATTTGCCCGTCATCAAACTCGCGCGCGTGGGCGAGCACACCGGGCACGCCGCGTACGCATCGGTGAAACGCATGCCGTCCTTCGCCAGTTTGTCGAGATTGGGTGTTTTATAAAAGGAGCTGCCGTAACAACCCAAGTCCGCCCAGCCCAGATCATCCATCAAGATCAGCACGATGTTGGGCGCGCGCTGCGCCGCTGCCGTCAGCGACAGGCACACACAGAAAACGACCGCGACAATTCTCAGCAAGGCCATGCGGCCAGAGTAGCCGCCGCGCCGCGCTGCGGTCAATCCACCAGCCCGCGCCAAAATCGTTGACGCAACGACAGCGCGACGCTAAAGGCTGCCCATCCAGACCGCAGCCCCAACCGAATCGCTCGCACCGGAAGTCTTGCTGGCCAAAGCCACGCGTCAGACGGGCCTGACTGATTTTGGCGACGCCGCATTCCGCGAGCCGCTGGAAATCCTCCTGCGTTCTCTGCGCGAAGAAGCGCGGCTCAACGCGCAAGGCGTCGTGATGCTGGAACGCACGGTGCTGCGCCTGCTCGGCAACCGCCTCAAGGCGCAGCGCGATTGGACCACGCATCCGCAGATTGATTGCGCGCCCATTCCGCGCCCGCTCTTCATCCTCGGTTTCCCGCGCACGGGCACCACGCTGCTGCACAATCTGCTGGCCTGCGATCCGCACGCGCGCTTCATCCATTTCTGGGAGGGTCTGTATCCCTCGCCGCCGCCGGAAGATTTCGAGAACGACCCACGCATCCGCGCAGTGGAAGATTGGGCGCGCGGTTTTAATCGCCTCGCGCCGCGCATGTCGGCCGTGCATCACCTCGATCCGCGCGGGCCGGAGGAATGTCTGTGGCTGCTCGAACACACGTTCATTGATCTGATCTTTGAACTGCGCGCGTCGGTGCCCACCTATTCGGTTTGGCTGGCAGAGCGCGAGAACGACGCGGACTCCTATCGCTACTTCAAACGCCTCGTGCAGTTGCTGGGCTGGAAACGCGGCGGCCAGCACTGGGTGTTCAAAGCCCCGCGCCATCTCTTCGGGCTGGCGGGATTGCTGGCCGTGTTCCCGGAGGCGCGCATCGTGCAGACCCACCGCGATCCGCTGAAGGTGCTGCCCTCGCTTTGCAGTCTCTGCGAAGTGCTCCGCGCGGCCGCGTCGGATTGCGTGGACAAACCAGCGATCGGCGCGCACTGGCAGGGACGCCTCAAACGCGTGCTGGCCCAGTCCACACAGATCCGTCAGACCGCCAGTACCGCCGGCCAGTTTCTGGACATTCACTACAAAGATTTGGTGCGCGATCCCCTCGCGACGGTGGCGCGCATTTACGCGCATCACGGCTACGAACACACGCCGGAATTTGAGCGGCGCATGGAGACGTGGCTGCGGGACAATCGCCAGCATCAACGCGGCCGCCATGACTACACGCTGGCGGAGTACGGGCTGGATGCGACTGGCGTGCGCGCAGATTTCGCCGGCTACTGCGAGCAGCACGGCGTGGCGATGGAAGGCTGAGTTTATGGACGATGAACTTCACGAATCTTGGGCGCGCTTTCTGGGTTCGCTGCAACGCGCCAGTCAGCGCGTGGATGAATTGACCGTGGACCGCGATGCCAGCGAGCGCGCAGAGGGCCATCGTTTCCTCACGCGCGTCCTCTCCGCCATGACGGATTTTTACATGGAGCAGGACGCCGATCAGCCGTCGCTGGTGCGCATCATGACGCCGACGCGCAAATTTTACGGCGACAATCCCGACACGTTGTACGACCGGGTGGCGCTGCGGCCCGACCGCAGTTATCGCGTGCGCGGGCGGCGCGGCAATGACCTGTACATGGCGTTCTGCGTTTATGGACTGCAAGGCACGCGCAACGCCATTCTTGCCAATGTCTCGGACCGCGACTTGAGTTTTGACACCGGCGGTTCGTTTGAACTGACGCTGTCGGCCCAACCGCCAGTCGGGGGCGGCAACTGGTTGGAGCTGGCGCCCAACGCGCGCTCGATGGTGGTGCGCCAATATTTTATCGATCACACGCGAATAGAGCCGGCGCGGTTGCAGATTGAAATGTTGGGCGAGCCAACGCCGGCAAACTTGCCCGCGCCTGCGCAGGTGGCGCGACGATTGCGAGCGACGGGTGAGGCGGTGGAGCGCACGCTGGCCATCACCGCCGAGGCCACCGCGGCGTGGATGGCGCGGCCCAATGAATTGTCGATGGACAGCGACGCGGCGGGATTGTCGGGACTATTTCCCACGCCGGACAACCGGTACGTCGGCGGCTGGTATCGGCTGGAAGAAAATCAGGCGCTGGTGATCACGGGGCAGCCGCCGGTGGCGCGATATTGGTCGGCGCAGTTGTGGAGTCGCTGGCTGGAATCGCGCGAGTATCGCTGGCAGCAGGTGAGCCTGAATCATTCACAGATCCAACTGGAGTCTGACGGCAGTTTCCGAATCGTCATCGCGCATCGGCCGCCGAACTCGACGGGCTCGCGCAACTGGCTCGACGCCTCCGGCCATCGCGAAGGTTGCGTCGTGTTGCGCTGGTTGCAGGCGGAGCACACACCACCACCGCCCATTTTCCGCGTGGTGGATGTGGAGGCGCTGCGTTGAAAGCGCGGACTTACTTGAAGATCAAATCCAAACCTTCGCCGTCGCGCGCTTGCGGCGAGGAGAGACGCAGCGGGATTGGCCCGGGTTGATAGCGCAGCGGGCGCAGGTCAAACACCAACTCGGCCTCCATCGGAGTGCGGGCGCGTTCGCCGTTGGCGTTGTGCGAGAGATAAAGCGTGTGCCGCTGACGAGGCGGCGGGGGCGGCCCCGGATGGCGATCGCGCCAGATAATAATGGCAGGCTCGCGCCGCGCCAGCAGACGAAACTCATGTGGCTGCGTGCCGCCGTTGTAGCTGATGCGCAGATGCAGATCGTTGCCGCGAAGAAACGCGTGTTCCACTTGGAGAGAATCTTGGTGCAACAAACGTTGCAGGGCGGCGGGATCCACCAACTCCACGCTGCCGCGCCAAGTGTTCGGTTCCCGTGAAATCGCGGCAGTGCCCACGACGAGCGCAATCAGCAACAGAGCCTTCTTCATGTTGGGAGAATACCGCCCGGCGCGACGGCGCGCAAGCGGGGGTTCAAGGTTTGTTGCCGCTGGCGGGCGGCGCTGGCTCGGGAGGATCCTGCAGGGTGCCGTTCTCGTTCCACCAAATCTCCTTCACCGGCGCCAGCGGATTATCTTTGTACTCTTCCTCCACCTTCTTCTTGCCGCTGGGATAATAAAATCGCACGAGGCGGCCGTTGCCGTCCTTGTCCACGCGCCCGCTCTCGGTGCCATCGGGGGCGTAGCTGACACGCAAATCGGGGAAGCCGGCAACCCACGTGTTCTCGTATTCCTTGTTGCCGTTGTCGTACCA
>SIAW01000043.1 GCA_009695465.1 Pedosphaera sp. | reverse complement strand
GCGGACTTCGCCCAATCATGCAGCAAGTCAGGCGTGCGATGCGCCGAGATGACCTTGGCTTCGCACGGCACACCCAGCTCTTTTAACTGGGCCACGCAATGCTGCATGGTTTCCCAGTCGGAATGGCTGCCCATGATGACGCCCACCAGCGGCATTGTTGTCGTACTCATTATTTGAAAGGGAGCGGCACCCTAGCCAACGCTCACCGCACAGTCCAGCGCGGAGTGTGCGCGTGGCAACGCTCCACGCCTGCTGCTCACGGCTTGGCGGCGGCGCGTTGCAGTGCGTCAACCACAACGCTGGGCGTGAGGATTTCTGGCAGGACGATGGGCGGCGAACTGCCGTCGGCCGGATAGACCAGCACCAGCGGCACGCCCGCGCGTTGATGCTTGGCCAACTCCGCGCGGATGGCCTCGTTTTTGCGGTCGGTGAAATCAGCCTTGAGTATCACTGCGTCAACGGCCTTGAGTTTGCGGCGCACCGAGTCCACCTCGATGCTCGTGCGTTTGTTGACCTTACAGGTGAGGCACCAGTCCGCCGTGAAATCTACCAGCACCGGCCGCTTGGCCGCGCGTGCCGCCGTCACCGCTTCGTGGCTCCACGGTTTCCACTCCAGCTTGTCTTGAAAGAGAACGAGGCAACCCACGCTCAATCCCAGCAACAGCAGGCAGACGATGGCGGCCAATCCACGGCGTTGCTGGCCGCGTTGCACGAACTGGCCGAACACCCACGCCGCCAGCGCCAGCACCACCGACATCAAGCCCAGCCGCAATGCGCCGTTGTCAAAATGCGGCGCCGCCAGCGTGAGCAACCACACCGCCGCCGCCAGCATCGGAAAGCCCATCGCTTGTTTGCACTGTTCCATCCACGGCCCGGGCGGCGGCAGAAAGCGCAGCCAGCCCGGCTTAAAACTAAGCAGCACATACGGCAACGCCAGGCCCACGCCGACCGCGCTGAAAAATAGAACGATGACCCACGGGGGTTGCACGAAGGCCACGCCCGCCGCCGCCGCCAATCCCGGTGCGGTGCAGGGCGTCGCCAGCGCCGTCGCCAGCATGCCGTTGAAGAAAGACCCGGCGAAACCTTCGCGCCCGGCCAGTTCGCCGGCCTTGGTCATGGCGCCCGCGCCCAGCATCACCTCGAACACGCCAAAGAGATTGAGCGCCACCAAAGTCATCACCACCAGCAGCCCCAGCAGAAAACCCGGGTGCTGCATCTGCATGCCCCACGAGCCGCTGCCGCCAGCCTGTCGCGCGCCAATCACCACGCCCGCCAGCACGAGCAGCGAGAATAAAACACCCAGCCCGTACACCAAGCCATGACGCCGCACATGCGCCGGGTCCTGCGCGCTCTGCTGCACGAAGCCCAGAATTTTCAGCGAGATCACCGGCAACACGCAGGGCATGATGTTGAGAATCAGTCCGCCAGCAAACGCGCCCGCGACCATCAGCAGCAGGGCCATGCCGCCCAGTGCGGGCGCGGCGGGGGTCACGACATCGGCAGGTTTCTCGCCCACCATCAATGTGGTCTCGATGCCGCGCGTGGCGTTGCCGGCGCTGACCACGCGCACCACGCCGGCGAGCATCACGGGCCAGTCGCCGCGCAGTTTTTTCACCGGGTGCGTGAAGGTGTGCGTGCCGTTGGTGATCACTCCCTGCCCCGCCGGTTGCACTTCAAACCGATTTTCGGAATCGAGATACGGCAGAAAATCTGCGGCCGTGTCGGCAGCGGCGGCGGGCGCACGGAATGTCAGCAGGCGTTTGCCATCCTTCTCCGCACCACTCCACCAAGCCGCCAGCGGCGCGGTCGCGGGGACGGGCCATTGCTGGCGCGTGCGGGCAAAGAGCGGCGCATCATTGCCCTCGGTGGTTTTATCACCCACGACCAGCGGCGCTTGAATGGCGGCCGTGCCGTCCACACAAGACTCGTGACATTCCAGCCAGTCCACCTTGGCGCGCAGCACCAGTTCCTGCGGCTTGAGGTCACCGGTCAATTTCAGCGGCACCATCAGCAGGACTTG
This sequence comes from Pedosphaera sp., assembly GCA_009695465.1. GTDB lineage: Bacteria > Verrucomicrobiota > Verrucomicrobiia > Limisphaerales > UBA1100 > SYLI01. The sequence goes on along the minus strand of SIAW01000043.1, from coordinate 18,870 downwards.
GCCGTGATAGACGTACGTGGTCAGCTCGCTCCAAATCAGTTTCTCGGGCACCGGCCAGTGGATGTCGCCCGCAGTGATGCCGGCGGGGAGTTGCCAGAGGATTTTGGGTGCCGCACCGGATTCGCCGTGGTTGCGCCAATAGATATGCCAGTGCTCGGGGATGGTGAAATGCACACCGGCCCACACGGTGTCGCCGGGTTTGGCGGCGGGCGTTTCCACGAGCAGCCGCACCTTGCTTTTGGCGGTCAACGTGCCAAACAAATCCTGCGCCTGAGCGAAGAACGGGCAGAGCAGCAGGAGAAATAATGCGCGTCGCATCGGCGCAAATCTGCCAGAAGCTGGCCGCGAGTGAAACGCCAAACTTGGCGCGGGATTGCCATGCGCCCCCCGTTGCCGTACACTGCGACCGTGCTTGCAAGTAAGACCACGCAGAAGACCGATGCCGCGCCCGTGTTCCGTGTGGGCGACGAGCGATTGGTGCGGTTGACGCCCAACGCGGCGGCGAAAGTCACGGCGCTACTGCAGCGGCAAGGCCGGCCACAGGGCGTGTTGCGCGTGGCAGTGATTGGCGGCGGTTGCAGCGGATTGCAGTACAAGATGGATTTGCAGGATGCACCGGCCAACCGCGACATCCTCGTGGAGAGCGCGGGCATTCGCGTGGTGGTGGATCCCAAGAGCGCGTTGTATGTGACGGGCAGCGAGCTGGATTACAGTGACAGCCTCGATGGCGCCGGCTTCAAGGTGAACAATCCCAACGCGGCGACGAGTTGCAGTTGCGGCGAGAGTTTCAGCGCCTGACGCGATGAGCGTGAGCGACTGCTTCGCGCTGCTGCAAGAGGCGCGCCAGCCGTGGCTGGACGCGGTGTTGCTGAAGGAAAAGTTTCTGGCGCTGAGCGCACGCACGCATCCAGATCGTTTCACCGACGCACAGGAAAAGGCGGCGGCGCAGTCGCGCTTTGCGGAGATCAACGCGGCGCACGAAACATTGCGCGACACCAAACGGCGCCTGCAACATCTGCTGACGTTGGAGCGCGGCGCAAAGCCCGCTGACATCCACGACATCCCCGCTGCGATGGCGGAAGTCTTCATCGAGGTGCTGCAACTGCTCAAGTCGGTGGATGGATTTCTGGCGGCGCGCGACGCGCAACCTTCGGCGCTGCTCAAGGCGCGCCAGTACGCCACGGCGCTGGAATGGCTGGAACGCGTGGAAATCTTGCAGGCGCGACTGGCCCAGCAGCACCACGCGTTGGAGGCACAGTTGCGGGCGCTCTCGCAATCTTGGGCCGGTGCCACTGCGGACCTCTTGGCGCAGGTGGAGTCCCACTATCATCAGGCCAGCTACCTCGCGCGTTGGCGCCAGCAGTTGCAGGAACGCGCGCTGCAGTTGGGGCTGTGAAAGGCCGGTGAAACATCGGCAGGCGTGCCGGCGTCATTTTCATTGAATCTTCGTGGGGCTGGGTTTATCCAATGGCCCACGTATTCGAAGAATACGAACATGATTATGCGCACCACCCTCTGCATCCTTGCCGCTGCGGCCACTTTCAATCTGTCCGCTGAAGATTGGCCCACGTGGCGCGGGCTTAACCGCGACGGCATTTCCAAGGAAGTGGGTCTGCTCAAGGCGTGGCCGGCGACTGGCCCGGCGTTGGCGTGGAAGGCCACGGGGGCGGGCGTGGGTTTCTCCAGCGTGAGCGTCGCCGCTGGCCGCATCTTCACGATGGGCGATGGCGATGAAGGCAGCTACGTGCGTTGCTTCAGCGAGAAGGACGGCAAGCCCGTCTGGGTTTCGGCGGTGCTCGGCAAGGCCGGTGGCAGCTACAAAGGCACGCGCTGCACGCCCACGGTGGATGGCGATTTGGTTTATGCGCTGGGCCAGTTCGGCGATTTCGTCTGCCTGCGCGCGGTGGATGGCAAAGAGGTTTGGCGCAAGAGTCTGCAAAAGGATTTCGGTGGCAACCATTCGGGCTGGCAATACACCGAGTCGCCGTTGGTGGATGGCGACAAGGTGGTCTGCACCCCCGGCGGCCCGCGCGGCACCATTGTGGCGTTGAACAAAAAGTCCGGCGACCTCATCTGGCAGAGCAAAGAGTACAAGGACGGCGCGCAATACGCGTCGCTCATCGCGGCCGACTTCGGCGGGCGGCGCCAGTACATCCAACTCACCGCGCAAAGCGTGGCCGGCGTGGATGCGGAGACGGGCAACCTGCTCTGGCGCGCGGCGCGGCAGGGTCAGACGGCGACGATCCCCACGCCGATCTTCAGCAACGGTCTGGTGTACGTCACCAGCGGCTACGGCGTGGGCTGCGATCTTTTCAAGGTCAGCGCCGAGAGCGCCACCTTCACCACCTCGCCGGTGTATAAAAACAAGGAGATGGTCAACCATCACGGTGGCGTCATTCTCTTGGGCGAAAACCTGTACGGCTTCTCCGACAGCCGCGGTTGGTTGTGCCAGAATTTCAAGACCGGCGAGCAGGTGTGGGCCAATCGCGGTGTGGGCAAAGGTGCGATCGCCTACGCCGACGGCCATTTCTACTGCCGCAGCGAAGGCCGCGAAGGCACCGTGTCGTTGATCGAGGCCTCGCCAAAAGCCTACGTCGAGAAGGGGCGCTTCAACCAACCCGATCGTTCCCGCGAAAATTCATGGGCGCATCCGGTCGTCGCCAACGGCAAGTTGTACCTGCGCGATCAGGACATCCTGCTCTGCTACGACATCAAGGCCAAGTAAGCCCAGCCGCCTTCACGGCAGCACCGGCGGGCGAACGCCCTTCTGGAAAAAGGTCGCCCAGAATTCGTACACGTCCACGAGCTCCTGCGCTTGGTACGGGATCTCCATGTGATCCATCCGCATGTTGGTGTACTTGCCATCCACCCAGCCGCGAGCGGACATGCCGTGCAGGTGATGAAACCGGGTGACCAGATTGGTGCGTGTCTGGATGAACTGCTTGGAACTGAGCACGTGCTCTGCGCCGATCTTTTTTGAGAACGCCTCCAAGTTGCGCGCGGTCACCGTGTCTGAAGTCCGGAAACGCGACTGGCCCAGCATCGTGAAATTCTTTGATCGATCCAACACCGCCAAGGGATGTTCCTCGATGGGCAACTGAACGACCTCCAATCCCGCGCCGACTTTGGGCACCAATTCAATCCCCGGCTTGCTCGCTTGAAAATTCACCTCGTACAGATTCACGCAGGCGGTGAGCGAGAGGCAAGCCAGCGAGATCAAACCAGCCTTTGCAGATTTCATGGCGCCAACCTGCCGCACATCGGCCTTCCCCGCAATCCCCTTCCCGCTTATTCCAGCGACTCGCGCATCGCCGCAAAAAGATTTTTGCCCGCATCCACCGGCACGGGTTGGCGACCCAGCTTCTCCCAATCCTCGACCCATTCTGGCGGCAGGTCTTTGAGAAAGCTCGAAGGATGGCAAAGTATCGGCTGCCCGTATTTTTTGCGGGCGAGACAATGGGTGACCGTCAGCGTCTTCATCGCGCGCGTCAACGCCACGTAAAACAGGCGGCGCTCTTCGTCCAGCGTGCCTTCCACTTTCGAGCGGCTGTGCGGCAGCAGCCCCTCCTCCACGCCCACCACAAAAACGTGCGGGTACTCCAGCCCCTTGCAACTGTGCGTGGTGATAAGCGTCACGGCATCGCCCGCCTCCTCCTTCTCCGATTCGCGATCGGCACCGAGCGTCATGTCTTCCAGAAATCCCGACAGCCTGTCCAGCGGTGCAGACAGATCTGCGCCGTCCATCGTCGCCACCAAATCCTTCAAGTTGCGCAGCCGGTTTTCGCCCACCGTCGCGTCCTTCTCTCCGCGGCACAACTCGGCTGCGTAATCAATCTCCGCCAGCCATTGGTTCGCCCATTGCGCCAGTGATGCCGCCGGCTGACTGAGCACCTCGCGCCACTTGTTGATGAGCGCCAGAAATCCCTCCACCGCCAGCCGCGTGCGCGGGGCCATCTCCGCGCGCACGGCCTCCTGCTCCATCGCGTGCCACACCGAGCATTTGCGCTCCTGGCTGGCCGCCAGCAGGCGTTCCATCGTCACGTCGCTCAGTCCGCGCGCAGGCACATTGGCGATGCGCAGCATGCTCACATCGTCGTTGGGATTGATGAACGTCTTGAGGTACGCCAGAAAATCGCGGATCTCGCGCCGGTCAAAAAAGCTCTGCCCACCGATGAGATGATAACGCACTCCCGCCGTGCGCAGCGCCGCCTCGAGTGGCCGCGCCTGCATGTTGGTGCGAAAGAGAATCGCATGCTCGCGCCACGGGATGCGTTTGGCGATGCGATGAAACTCAATCTCCTCCACCACCGTGCGCGCCTCCACTTCCTCATTCTCGAAAGCCTGCAGCCGGATCTTTTCGCCCATGCCATTGCGCGACCACAGCCGCTTGGGCCGACGCCGCGGATTGTGGGCGATGACCGCGTTGGCCGCTTCGAGGATGCACGTGGTTGAGCGATAATTCTGCTCCAGCTTGATCACTTTGGCCTCGGGAAAATCCTTTTCAAAATCCAGCAGGTTGGAAATCTGCGCGCCACGCCAGCCGTAGATGCTCTGGTCATCATCCCCCACCGCGCACAGGTTGCGATGCTCCACCGCCAGCGACCGCACCAGATCAAACTGCACGGCGTTGGTGTCCTGATATTCATCCACCATCACCCACTGATAACGATCGCGGCACTCCGCCAACACCTGCGGGTGCTCGGCAAAAAGTTTCAGCGTCAACACCAGCAGATCATCAAAGTCCACCGCGTTGCAGGCCTTGAGCGCGCTGTCGTACCGGCGGCGGATGTGCGCGGCCATGTCCGCCACCTTGGACGTCCCGTCCCCCTCACTCATCGCGCTGCCGTTCTTGATGCGCGAGAGCAGCGACTGCACCTCGCACGGATCCACCTTCGTATCGGGACCGGTGATGGCGCTGAGAATTTTGCGCACCACGCCCAACTGCTCGGATTCGTCGTAGATGACAAAGTTGCGCTTGTAACCCAACTGCTCGATGTGCCGCCGCAGGATGCGCATGCAGAGCGAATGGAACGTGCAGATGGTCGGCCAGCCTTCCTCCTTGGACCGCCGTGGCGGCAACAACTTGGCCACACGCTGCTTCATCTCACGCGCGGCTTTGTTGGTGAACGTGACGGCGAGGATATTCTGCGGCGCAATGCCCGTGGCCACCATGTGCGCCACGCGATGGGTGAGCATGCTCGTCTTGCCCGTGCCCGCCCCGGCAAGAATTAACACCGGACCGCGAAGAGTCTTCGCTGCCTCGCGTTGTTGGGGGTTCAGCCCGGAAAGATCCACCATGGCGGCGGGGAGTTAATCCAAGCACCACCGCAAAGCCAACCGCAATTCATTCACAGCGCACCCACCGCGCGCGGCGCGGCTCACTGCTTGCACTCCAGACTTTCCTTGAGGAATTGCTCGACGTCCTTGAAGCGCGGCACGTTGTCCGGATGCAACGCCATCAACGTGCGATGCGCCTCCAGACTGGTCTGCGCCAACTCGCGCTTGTCCGCTGGCGCAGTCGGCGCCGCCTGCTGCCACGGCGCCGTCAGCGGATTGGGGCCGGTACAGATTTGAAACAATTCCATCACCCCCAGATTGTCCAGTTGACTGGTGATGCGCGCATTGGCGTTGAGCAACTGGATGGGCTGCGCCGTGCGCTGGCTCAGACTGGCGAGCACGCCCAAAAATGTGCTGTCCATGTTCACGCACTCGGCCAAGTCCAGCATCAGCGCGCGCCCCGTGCCCTCGCAGCAGTGTTTGACGAGCGCCTTAAAATCTACGCTGATGGAAAATCCGGCCGGCCCGGTGATCTTCACGCAGGCCAGCGCGCCCGTCACCGCCACTTGCATTGTGGTGATCGGGCCTTTCATACCGCAGCGATGCGCACAAGGGTTTGCTGCAACAAAAAGGCGTCGTCGGTGGAGGAAGAAACCAATCTGCGGTTGCAGTCCAGCAAGAGTCCCAGCGCGCGAACCAATTCATCGCGCGTGTATTTTTTGGCCTGCGGCAGCGCCTTGAACAGGATGTACGCATTCATCGCCAGCGGATTCAAACGCGGATCGGCAGGGAATGCGTCCGCCGGGACGCGCTCCAGTTGCGGCTGGAATTGCTGGTAGCTGGCGGCTGGGCGCAGCCATCCCGCGTCGAGCATCTCACGCACGAAGAGCAACGCGCGCACCTTGCTGACCAACCCGTACAGCAGGCCGATGGCCGACTTGCGCGGATCATTTTTGGCCGCCCACAATTCTTCGTCCAACCGGCGCAGCATGGCCACAGTATTGCGTTCGCCCAACGCGTCGCCCAACGCAAACGCCCGCGCGTGCCGGCCGCGAGTGACCACGGCGTGCACATCTGCCATCACGATCTGCGGGCGGCCTTCGGTGTACAACACCAGCTTCTCGCATTCGCTGCTCAGCGCGCGGGCATCAGGCCCCACCATCTGCACCATTTCGGCGAGGGTCTCGTAATCAATGCGTCTGCCGGCGGCGCGCAACTTGCCCGCAACCGTTTCGCTGGCCTTGGCCTGCCAGTCGCGGTCGTCCACGGTGAGGGCAGCAAAGACTTCGACCGCGCCCAGTTTTTCCAGCGTCTTGTACAATCCTTTGCGGCGATCAACTTTGCCGGCGCTGATGAGCAGGCGGACGTTGTCCCACGTGAATGCCTTCAGCTCGGCGGCGAGGCGGGTGAGGAGTTCGGCCAAATCCTTGCCGCTGGCCACGCGGTCATCTCCCAGAAAATTGCAGTTCTTGAGCCAGACCACTTTGGCGCCGCCGAAGAAAGGCAATGTCTGCAACGCCTCGCGCAGGCGCACCAGAACTTTGCTGGCCTCGCCGCCATTGGCCGCAGCGGCGTCAATGATCTCGTGATCCATTCCGCCGGCGACCTCGCACCAAGCCTGATAGATTTGGCGGGCGCGGTGGGAAACGGCAAAGTCGTCGTCGCCATGAATGAGCGCCAACGACTGCGAGGGGACATCGAGATTACTCTCCGGTTTCTTCGCTGGCACCTTGATTGATCTTCTCGAATAATTCGCTCATGTCTTCCACCGCCTCAAAGAGGGCGGCACTGACGTAGATGGGCACTTTTTGGCAAGTGGCGATGGCCAGACAATCGCTGGGCCGCGCGTCCAACTCCACCAGTTTGGTGCCCAGCTCGTTTTGCTGTTTGAGAATCAAGCGGGCGAAGTAAGTGGACTCCTTCAGATCCGTCACCACCACGCGCTCCACGGTGACGTCCAGCCCCTTGAAAATGTTGGCGATCAAATCGTGCGTCAACGGCCGTTCCTTGGGTTGTCCGCGCAGGAACATGCCGATGATCGTCGCCATCGAATTCTCCACTTGGATGACGAACACCTTCTGGTCGTTGCCCAGAAAAATCGCGGCCCCACTGCTCGCTGGCAGGATGCCTCGGATATGAACTGGAACGACTTCCTTTTTCACTGCGTCAGTTTACCTGTTGCCTCGGACAATTTCAAGGGGACTTCCCCTTTCATTTTAGACGGCGGATTGGCTGCCGACTTTACCAAGATTTATGCGAAATGGTAATTGTCACCGGCAAGCTCGCTGCGGCAGGATGGGCCTGTGGATTTCAGGGAAAAGATCCTCACCCCAGACCAATTGCCGGCGTGGCGCGCAGCGTTGCGGCAGGCAGGCAAAACATTGGCAGTTACCAATGGCTGCTTCGACATTCTGCACGCGGGCCACGTCACGTATCTGCAAGCCGCGCGCAATCAAGCTGATGCGCTCTTGGTGGGCCTCAACAGCGACGCGTCCGTGCGCGCATTGAAAGGCGAGACGCGCCCCATTCAGACAGAGTCCGACCGTGCCGCCGTGCTGGCCTCGCTGGCAGCGGTGGATGCCGTGTGTGTCTTTGGCGAGACGCGAGCGACCGGTTTTCTGGAATTAGCGCAGCCTGATGTGTACGTCAAAGGCGGGGATTATCGCGTGGAAGAATTGCCGGCGGAAGAACGTGCCGTGGTGCAGCAGCACGGCGGCCGCATCATTGTCATCGGACATGTGCCGGGGCGTTCAGCCAGCGATTTGGCGCGCAAGATTGCCGCGCTGTAGCAGACCATTGACAGCCCTGCCGAGTCTCGTAGAGTGCGCAGCATGAAAGCTCAAGGCATCTTCGCACTTCTTCTCATCGCCGCACTCAGCCAAACACTGTCGGCGCAACCACGGCCCACAGCCCAGCCGCTTCCTCCGACGGGAATCGGCATCGCGCAACCTGCGCCCGGGCCGGATGGTCAGCCCGGTTTTAACCCCGGCGAACCCGACATGCCGTTTGATCCGGGAATAGAATTCCCGCAGCCGGGTCGCTATCAATTGATCTCCTCCCAAATCCAGATAGCCGGCAAGGCGCAGCCGCAAGCCGTGGTGTTGAAGCTGGACACCGCCACCGGCCAAGTCTGGATGTTGCAGGCGGAGGAAACGCCCGCGCGCGGCAATGTGCCGGCCGGCACCGTGTTGCGTTTTGTGCCGGTGATTGATCAGCACGTGCAGGCGCAGCCGGGCCAAGGCCGTCCCGCAGGCGGGATTTTCGGCGGCGGCTTTGGTGGTTTCCCCGGCGGTGCGCCCGGTGGTTTTAATCCTCCGCCACGCCCGCCTCAGCCGATCCAGCCCGAGCGCCAAGCGCCGCCCGCGCCCAAATTCTAATTGTTCGCAGCCCGCAAAAAGGCTCGGAGCAATTCCCGCTTGAAAGGCCGTTGCGCGCCCTGCATGCTCGGTCATGGCGGAAACGCTCAGACCCAACCCCGTCGATTCCCAGTTTTACAAACCGGCTGACTCCTTTTTCCCAGCGCATCCGCACATCGCGCTGACATACGATGACGTGACGCTGGCCACGTTGTACTCGGAAATCTTGCCGCGCAACACCGCGCTGGGCACCACGCTCACGGAGGGGTTGCACCTCAATCTTCCCATCATCTCGGCGGACATGGACACCGTCACCGAGTCGCCGATGGCCATCGCCATGTCGCTCAACGGCGGGTTGGGTCTCATCCACTACAACATGCCCGAGGACGAGCAACTGCGCGAAGTGGCGCGCGTGAAGAACCACGTCCACGGGCTTATCCAAGAACCCGCCAGCGTCTCGCCGAGCATGTTGGTGGGCGATGTGTTGAAGTTGATGGAGGATGACAAGCACGCCTTCAGCACGTTTCCCGTCGTCAACGCGCGGGGCAAACTGGCGGGCCTGCTCCCCGGCAGCGTGATCAAGCCGCGCTATGCCACGCGGCGCGTGGCCGAGGTCGCCATCCCCCGCAAAGACGTTCACGCCATCAAGGAATCCACGCTGGATCCGGACCCCATCGCGGTCGCCGACAAATTCTTCACCGCCAATCCCGGCATCAACAAATTGCTGGTGGTGGATCAACACGACCGGTTGCGCGGCCTGTTCACTTTGAGCGATGTGGATCGCATCATGCAGGAGAAAAAGGCGCAGTTCAAACCGGCGCGCGATTCGGAATTCCGCCTGCTCTGCGGCGCGGCCCTCGCCGCCACTCGCGATGCGACGGGCAATCTGGATCGCCGGCGCATCCGTGCGCACGTCAACGCGCTGGTGCAACGCGGCGTGGACGTCATCGCTGTCTCCACCGCACACGGCCACACCAGCGGCGTGGGCGAGGCCGTACGGCTCATCCGCCAAATCCATCCGCGCCTGCCCATCATCGCCGGCAACGTCACCACGGCGGAGGGCGTGGACTTTCTGGCGCGTTGCGGCGCCAACATCGTCAAGGTGGGGCAAGGCCCCGGCTCCATCTGCACCACGCGCGTCGTGGCCGGTGTGGGCATCCCGCAACTCACGGCGTTGTACATCACCTCGCGCGCCGCAGCGAAAGCCAACGTCACCGTGCTGGCCGATGGCGGCATCGTTAAAAGCGGCGACATCGTCAAGGCGCTCACGCTGGCGCACGGCGTGGTCTGCGGAGGACTGCTGGCCGGCTGTTCGGAGGCGCCAGGAAAGATTCTGGAAATCGGCGGCAAGCTCTACAAACAATATCGCGGCATGGGCAGTCTGGCCGCGATGCAAGCAGGGTCCGCCAGCCGCTACGGCCACCGCAAAGGAGCCACCCAAAAAGTGGCCGCCGAAGGGGTGGAGGCGTTAAAAGAAGCTGCCGGCCCAGTGGATCAAGTGCTCACGCAACTCATCGGTGGCATCCAGTCGGGCATGGGTTATCTGGGTTCCCCCAACTTGTCTGAACTGCGGCAGAAGGCGCGCTACATCCGCGTCAGCCCTGCTGGTCAGCGCGAGGCCGGCGCGCATGACGTGCTGGAAATGAAGACCACCCACTGAGCGCACGCGCGTCCGTGCAGTTCAGAATTCCACGTGCCCGTTCAACTCCCCGCACTGCGGGCAACGCGAGTGATCCACATCCTCGTCGTCCGTGTACACGTACTGACATTGGCCGCAGCGGAAAACCCGATCGCGGCTGGCGTGCGGTTCAAAATAGCCGCGCCGATTGCGCCCCAGCCACGCCAGTCCCGCGAGCAACGCCAGCGACCCCACGACCGCCAGCCAAATGATTTTGTCCGGCGCAAGATTCATCGCGGTACCACCACACGGAACGGCAGCGGATGCTCCACGGCATTGGTCACCGTGTCCGCCAGCGTGTGCCACCTAAAAACAATCGTGCCCACATCCAGCCCATCGGCAGTGCCATTGGAAACCGCGCTGTTGGGCAACGGACGAAACCGCAGCACCTGCGCCTGTCGCAACGCCTCTTGATCCGCCGCAACAAGCCCACTGGAATGCAGCAACCGCGTCTCGTGCGCCCAGCCTTCTGCGTTCACCGCCAGTTGCACGATGCTGGGCCGCAGGAAATCCACGTTGGTCCACGACTGCAACCGCAGCACCTCCATCAACGAACGATCCACCAACGCGCCGGTGGTCTCCCACTCCGACAGTGTGCGCAACACGATTGGCGCTGCGGTGAGCGCAGCAAACTCCGGCGCTGGCCGTTCCCAGACGGTCGGCAGTTTGATGCGATTGGTGCGCACATATTCCGCCAGCACTTGACCGACGGAAGAGGCGTTGAACTCCAGCCATTGCTCCGGCGGTTCCCATCGGTACAACTGATGCGGTGAGCTTGTGTTGGTGAGCCACGCCGCAGAAAACCCACGCGCATGCGGCATCACCAGCCAAGCCGGATCTTCAGCCGCCAACAGACTCAACCACGCGGTTGTCTCCGGTGACGCAGGCAAGATGATTGAGCCAGACTGCGCACCGTTTGTTGTCGGCGCGCCTTGTCGTGACAGAAAGTAAACCAGCCCCAGCAGCACTGCGAAGACGATGAACGTGCGCCCCACCCACCGTTCTGGCGGCGAGCGCAGAACCTCGTCCGCAGATTCCGGCTTCATGGCTGGCTGGGTTGAAACAAGGCCGGGCGCGTGGCCAGCAACACTTTTTTGACGCCCCCATCGCGCACCTGTTGCGCCACATGGATGAGCCGCTCATACGACACGGCCTTGTCCGCCTGCAACACGACGGTCAATTCGCCGCTTGCCGTCATGGCGCGCAGCGCCTTTTGCAAATCCTCCGCGCTCACGCGTTGGTTGCGAAAATAGAGGCGGCCATCGCCCGTCAAAGCCACGGCCACCACCGGCCCAGTCAATGCCACGGCGCTGGGCGTATCGGTCGTCGGCAATTCCACCGTCAATCCCGGCGCGCGTTGCATGGCGAAGAAGAGCAACACGAACATCACACCCACCCACGGCGCTGCGTCGGGCAACGCACAGTGCAAGCGATGTGCGCGGCGGAATTTCATGCCGACGCCTTTTCGGCTGGCTGGGCAGTGCGCACTTCACCGACCAGTTGCAGGGCGTCCATGCTGCTGCGTTCCATGTCCAGCACCAGTCCGCCCACTTCATTGACCAGATAGTTGTAGCCCGCAAAACACGGCACGCCCACGGCCAGCCCCAGCGCTGCCGGCACGAGCGCCTGTGAAAAATGCGCGCGCAAATCCGTGACCACATCCTGCGCCATGAACCCCATCACGGTGCCGAGCAGTCCCAGCAGCGGCGCCACCTGCGCCAAGGTGACTAACACCCACAGGTGCCGCTCCAGCCGCGCTGTCTCGGTGGAACCCATCTGCTCCAGGATTTCCTTCAACTCCGCGCGGCCGCGTTCGCGTTGCAGCACGGCTTCACGCACCAACCGCGCAGCGGGGCTGGGCGTGGCCTCGCAGATGGAGATGGCCTCCACGAGATTCTTTTGCCGGATGACATTGCGCAGGCCGCCGATGAACTCGGTCGTGTTGATCTGCACACGATGATAATGGACATAGCGCTCGATGAACACGACAACGCCCAATGCCGCAGCCAGCAGCAGCAGCACGGACATCGGATTGCTGAGCAGCTCAGGCAGCTTTGAGCCGCCAGCATTGGGCAGCGTGGTTGCGCCCGGCCCGTTCGTACCGCAAGCGACCCAGCCCAGCATCGCCACGAGCAGTCCCGCGCACCAAACCCATCTCCACTTGCCTTTGTTCATACGGTTCAACTCGGCGACGTTATAGCCGCTTTGCCGTCGGCTTCCAACGCCAAATGCCACCCAGCACCGTGTGCAGTTTCCTCTTTGCACCGACGGCCTTGCGCGATAATCGTTGGCCATGCAGCAGCCTGATCAGTTCCGCGAACTCTTCCGCATGCAAAAAGCGCTCAACCAGCGCATCGGCGTCCACACCGACGGCATGAGCGAGGAGGAAAAAACAAAGTGGCTCCTCAACTACACGCGCGCGATGCAGCAGGAGATGGCGGAGTTGACCGATAGCGTGCCGTGGAAATGGTGGGCCAAGTATCAAAAGTTTGACGAGCAGAACGCGCGCGTCGAGGTCGTGGATCTGTTCCACTTTCTCATCAGCATGGCGCAGGTGCTGGGCATGAGTGCGGATGATGTCTTCGCCGCGTACGTGAAAAAGAATGAAGTGAACTTCAAGCGGCAGGAGAGCGGTTACACCGAGAAGGATCACACCGACTCCAAGCATATCTGATCTGTGCCCCGCGTCGCTCCATCCCGCGTCCCGGCGCGCCTTCGGCACGAGGTGAAATGCGTGTTGCTCGGCGAGGCGCAGATCGCCGCCCGAGTGCGTGCGCTGGCTCGGAAGATCACGCGGGACTTCGCGGCGCGCGAGATGGTCGTCGTCTCGCTGCTCAACGGCACGGTGATGTTTCTCGCCGATCTCATCCGCCACATCCCGCTGCCGATGCGACTGGATTTCGCGGGCGTCTCCAGCTACGGCAGCGGCACTGAATCGCGCGAACTGGTGTTCACAAAGGAACTGCGGTTGGACGTGCGCGGCCGCGATGTGCTGCTGGTGGACGACATTCTCGACACGGGCAAAACATTGAGCTGCGTCCTCGCTAAGCTCCGCCGCCTGCGCCCGCGCCGCATCAAGGTCTGCGTGTTGCTCGATAAACCCGCGCGCCGCACCGAGTCTGTTCGCGCCGACTACGTTGGCTTTCGCATCCCCGACGAGTTTGTCGTCGGCTACGGACTGGACTACGCCGAACGTTACCGCAATCTTCCGTTCATCGCCGTGCTGCGCCCGGAAATTTACACCGCGCCAACGCCATGATCATTCGCATCCAATTCTGGTCCTACTTCAAGGACTTGACCGGCTGCGCTGAGGCGACTGAAGAACTTCCGCTCGGCGCGACGATTGACCAATTGCTCCAGCGCCTGCACGTGCGATTTCCCAAACTGGTCGCGATGAAAAACTCCACACTCATCGCCGTCGGCGTTGAGTACCAAAACCGTAGCCACGTGTTGCGCGAGGGCGATACGGTTTCACTTTTCCCGCCCGTGCAGGGTGGTTGAACCATGCGCCGCGAACTGACACTCAGCACCGCGCCGATTCACGAGGCCACGCTGGTCGCCGCGCGAAAGATGAGCGCGGGCATGGGCGCGGCAGTTTATTTCACCGGCGTTGTACGCGGCACCGAGGAGTCGCAGACCATCGCCGCCATTGACTACGAAACCTTCCGCGAGATGGCCGAGCACCAGTTCCACAAGCTCTTCGATGAGATGGAACGCCGCTGGCCGACGATTGAAAGCGCCCGCCTCGTCCATCGTCTCGGTGTTGTGCGCGTGAATGAACCGTCGCTCTGGCTGGAAATCATCGCGCCGCATCGGCCCGAGGCTTTTGCCGCCGCGCAATGGCTCATTGACGAGATGAAGCGCACCGTGCCGATTTGGAAACGGCCGCAGCCGTAGTTTAGCTGCCGCGCACCGCAGGTGCTCAGTCCAATTCGATGCCCACCGGGCAATGGTCGGAGCCCATCACCTCGGGCAAAATAAACGCGCGGCGCAACTGGGGGCGCAAGCTGCGGCTGATGAGAAAATAATCAATGCGCCAACCGACGTTGCGCGCGCGCGCCCCGCTCATCTGGCTCCACCACGTGTAATGGCCGCCGCCTTTTTCAAACTCGCGGAAGCTGTCGACAAAACCCGCCTTCACGAACGCATCGAAGCCCGCGCGTTCCTGCGGCGTGAAGCCGTGATTGCCAACGTTGGTTTTCGGATTGGCCAAATCAATCTCCGAGTGCGCCACATTGAGGTCGCCACAAAACACCACGGGCTTGCGTCGTTCCAGCTTCTTGAGGTAGGCAAGAAAATCCTTGTCCCACTCTTGCCGATACGGCAGGCGCGCGAGGCTGCGCTGGGAATTGGGCACGTACACATTCACCAAAATAAAATCCGCGAACTCCGTCGTCAGCACGCGCCCTTCGTGGTCGTGCTCGGCCTTGCCCATGCCGCAGGTGATTTTCACCGGCGGATTCTTGGTGAAGGTCGCAACACCGGAGTAGCCTTTTTTCTCCGCCGGATTCCAATGCACCTCGTACCCGCCGGGCCAGAGTTGATCCACCTCCGCCGGCAGCGCACGAACCTCCTGCAGACACAGGATGTCCGGCTGCTTGCGCTCCAACCAATCCAGAAAACCTTTACGCAGCACCGCGCGCAGACCGTTGACGTTCCAAGAAATCAGCTTCACAGCGCGCCTGTCACACCTGCTTCACCACGCCCCAATGCACATCCAGCCGTTTGGTGAGAAACAGCCGCACGGCTTTCACCAACGTACGCGCCTCCAATCGCTGGCCGCTGGTCATCATCTGTTTCAGCGACATCGCCGGGCGCACCTTAAAACTGTCCTGCGCGATGATGGGCCCCTCGTCCAAGTGCATGCTGACAAAGTGCGCGGTGACGCCAACAATTTTCACTCCGTGCTCGTACGCCTGCCGATAGGCTTGCGGTCCGGGGAAACTGGGCAGCAGCGATGGGTGGATGTTGATGATCTTGTTTTTGTAGCGCCACACAAAGTCCGGCGAGAGGATTTTCATGAACCGCGCCAGCACCACAAAATCCACCTCGTGCCGTTTGAGCACGGCCAGCGCCCGCTTCTCTGCGCGCGCCCGCTCATTCCACGGCACGTACACGAAAGGCAATCCCGCCTTGACCACCACCGGCTCCAGATCGCGGCGATTGCCGATAACCACCACCGGCTCGGCTGTCGCCAATCCGCGGCTCGCCGCCAACAGTGCCGTCAGACAGTGCGACTCGCGCGTGACCATGATGGCCATGCGCTGCCGGCGATTTGGCTCGGTGATGCGCAGCGCAATCTCCATGCCCAGTGCCCGGCCCAAAGTCTGCAAGCCCTCGCGCAACACGCGCGGCTGCAACTGACCATCGCGCCAACTGGCCTGAATGGTCATGCTGAATTGCCCGCGCGTGACCTGCTCTTCCAGCGCCTCAATGTTCGCCCGTTGCTCGAAAAGAAAACTCGTGACGCGCGCAATGACGCCCGTCTTGTCGCGACCAATCACCGTGATGGTGGCAACGCGTTTCATCAAGAGCGCGAGTAGGCCACAGCGCGCCGCGCCCGTGCAATTTGTTTCTCCCCACCGGCTCGCAAGTCCACTCCCGCAAATCGCAATGGTACGAACACGTGCAAAGTGCTTGTTCCCCGCCGCTGAAACCGGCATAAGAACCCGCCATGAGCGACAACGCCACTGCATCCCCTCGCCCCCTCTCCCGCACCGAATGGCTCATCATCGTCATCGCCAGCATCGGGTTCCTGTTTGACACCTACGAGCTGCTGATGACGCCGCTCGTCGCCGCGCCCGCCATCGCGGAGTTGCTCAAAGTGCCGCAGAACAATCCGCTCGTCACCGAGTGGGTGGGCCGGTTGCTGTGGATCGCTGCGTTGTGCGGCGGCGTGTTCGGCCTGCTCGGCGGTTGGTTGGTGGACAAGTTCGGCCGCAAGAAGGTCATGGCCGCGAGCATCTTTCTCTATTCCTTTGCGCCGTTCTGCGCGGCGTATTCCACCACGCTGCCGATGTTCATCACGTTCCGTAGTCTGACGTTCATCGGTGTCTGCGTGGAATTCGTCGCGGCCATCACGTGGCTCGCGGAAGTGTTCGAGGATAAAAAGCAGCGTGAGAAATGGCTCGGCATCACGCAGGCGTTTGCGTCGCTCGGCGGCGTGCTCGTCACGGTGATGAGCATCTGGATCAGTAAACACATGGCCGATCTGCCCGCGCTCAGCCTGCCCGCAGGACTGGGTTCGGACGCGCCCAGTTCGTGGCGCTTCCTGCTGCTGACCGGCCTGCTGCCTGCGATCCCCATCGCACTGCTGTTGCCGTTCGTGCCGGAATCAAAGGTGTGGCTGGAGCGCCGCGCCGCAGGCACGTTGAAGCGCCCGAGTTTCGGCGCATTGTTCTCGCCGGAACTGCGCCGCGTCACCCTCGTCACCGCCGCGCTCTCGGCCTGCGCGTACGGCATCGCGTTCGGCGCACTGCAAGTCACCGTCGCACGCGTCACGCCCGGTCTGCCGGAGTTGAAGGATCAGGCCAAGTCGCTCGCCCCACTGCGCAAAGAAGCCGAGGCGTTGAACAAACAATTGAACGCGCTGCCGGCCGATTCTCCGGAGCGCAAAGAGGTGCTGGCGCAAATCAAAGGGAACTTCGGCAAGCAAAAGCCCATCAATGAAGAAGTGAAAAAGATGAGCGACAAGGTGCAGTTCCGCCAAGAGATGGGCGGACTGGTCGGCCGCATTCTGCTGGCCGCGCTGCTCATCATCGGCATCAGCCGCGTGAAGTTGCTGAAGATTTTTCAAGTGCCCGCGCTCGCCGTTCTGCCCGTCACTTATTTCATCCTGTTCCCGCAAGGCGGCGAAGCGTTCCTCTGGGCGTATGCAGTCTGCGGCCTGCTGACCGTCGCGCAGTTCAGTTATTTCGGCGAATATCTGCCGAAGGTTTTCCCGCTGCACCTGCGCGGCACCGGCGGCAGTTTCGCCACCAACGTCGGCGGGCGCATGATCGGCACCAGCATGGCGTTCGTGACCACGAGCCTCGTCGCGCCGTGGTTGGCTAGCGGCGGTCCGATGCTGCCGATGCACGTGGCCAAGGCTGCGGGCATCGTGGCCACCACCATCGCCGTGCTGAGTTTTGCGATCGGCTTCCTTCTGCCCGAGCCGAAGGAAAACGCCGAGTCCTGAAATGGCCGCCGCTAAACACGTACTCGCCACCAGCGTGAAACGCGCATGATCTGGTTGCAGAATTACGATCCGTTCGGCAACGCGCTGATCTCCACGCTCGTTGCTACGCTGCCCGTCGTGGTGTTGCTGGGCGCGATCGCTTGGCTGGAAATCCGCA
This sequence comes from Pedosphaera sp., assembly GCA_009695465.1. Classification (GTDB taxonomy): domain Bacteria; phylum Verrucomicrobiota; class Verrucomicrobiia; order Limisphaerales; family UBA1100; genus SYLI01. Next base: position 1,225 of record SIAW01000043.1, on the reverse strand, counting down.
TTCACCTTGCTGCATTACTCGGGTTGGGCGTGGCGCTGGCCGTCGCATTGTTCGCGTACAAGATGCCGCCGGTGGTCGCTTTCGCCGCGGCCGGATATGGCGCGGCGTTCGGACTTTTCCCCATCGGCTGGATCATCCTCAACCTGATTTTCCTCTATCAACTCACGGTGGAGAAAGGGCTGTTCGCTGTGCTGCGCGCCAACCTCGCGCAACTCGCTCCCGACCCGCGCGTGCAACTCGTGCTCGTGGCTTTTTCGTTCGGCGCGTTCTTCGAGGGCGCTGCGGGCTTCGGCACGCCGGTGGCCGTGACCTCCGCCATCCTGATTCAACTCGGTTTCAAACCGCTGCAAGCCGCCGGACTTTCGCTCATCGCCAACACCGCGCCCGTGGCCTACGGCGCGCTCGGCACGCCCATCATCGCGCTCAGTGCCGTGACAGGTTTGGATCTCCACGATCTCTCCGCGATGGTCGGCCGTCAGCTTCCGTTCTTTTCGTTGCTCGTGCCGTTCTGGGTGGTGTGGGCGTTTGCGGGTTGGCGCGGAATGCTCGGCGTATGGCCGGCAGCGCTCACGGCCGGGCTCAGTTTTGCCGTGCCGCAATTTCTCGTCTCCAATTTTCACGGGCCGTGGTTGGTGGACATCGTCGCGTCGCTCTGCTCACTCGCCGCCGTCGTGGTGCTGTTAAAATACTGGAAGCCGCGCGACGCGTGGAAACCGTTGGACATGGAGCCGGGCGCGACATCCACCGCAGTCGCGCCGGATGCCGCGAGCGTTCGCCGCGCGTGGATGCCGTGGATTTTACTGAGCGTGCTCGTTTTCGTGTGGGGCGTGCCGCAGGTGAAGAAACAGTTCGACCGCATCTCCGCGCCCAGCTTCGCCGTGCCCGGCCTGCACAGCGCGGTGGTTCGCGCGCATCCGGTCGTGCCGCAGCCCACTCCTGAAAAACCCACCAAACCCGAAGAGGCGGTGTTCAAACTCAACTGGCTCTCCGCCACCGGCACCGGCATTCTCGCCGCCGCGTTGCTGGCGGGCGCGGTCATGGGCTATGGCCTGCGCGGGATGGCGCGGGTTTACTGGGAGACCCTCGTGCGCGTGCGCTTCTCGCTCATCACCATCGCCGGCATGCTCGCGCTGGGTTACGTGACAAAATATTCCGGCACGGACGCCACGCTTGGCCTCGCCCTCGCGCACACCGGCACGTTCTATCCATTCTTCGGCACGCTGCT
>SIAW01000042.1 GCA_009695465.1 Pedosphaera sp. | reverse complement strand
GCCTTGCCCGAGCCTTTCACCCACGTGCGATGCACCGTCGTGGGGCCGAACCAGAAAAACCACGGCTGGCCGGCTTTGCGATCCGCGAGAAAGGCGGTGAAGTTGCCGCGCACCTCTTCGTGGATTTTCGCGCGCGCGTCGGCGAGCGGCTGGCCTTCGCGCACTCGGCGCGTGACGTTCTCCGAGAAATTGTTCAGCTCGCCCCCCGCTTTTTGATACGCGAATTGCTGGCCGCCAAAGGGCGCATCCGCCGGCGTGCCCGGAGTCCAAACCTTGAAACTTTTGCCGATGTGATAACCGGCCTCGCGCAACTGCAGCGGAAAACTCGGCACGCTGCCGTCCCAAATCGCGCCCTGCAAAATGGCCGCGCGGCCGGTGTTGAAAAAATAACGGCCCGAGAGCAACGCACTGCGGCAGGGCGTGCAACTGGGCGCGCTGACAAACGCGTTCTTGAACAACACCCCGCGCTGCGCCACTAGGTCGATGTTCGGCGTCTTGACGACCTCGCTCAGTGAAGGCTTGCCATCGAGTTTGGCATACGCACCCGCGTAACGCCCCCAATCATCGGCGAAACAGAAGAGGACATTTTGCCGTTGAGCCGGTGCTGCGGTCAGCGTGGCGGTCGTGGCCAGCAGCAGCCAGAAAATGTGCGCGCGTTTCATTGTTGGTTCGTGCGGATCTCCGCCGACTGTGTCGGGTTGGAACGCGCTATTGAAGTTCAATAATGCGCACGCCGCCGGCAGGCACCGTGATTTGGAGGGTCTGCCGCCCGGCGATCTGAGCGATCGGTAACGCAGCATCACTGAACCACTCGATGGCTTTGCCGATGGCGGCCGCGTGGATGCGCGCATCGCGTTTCTGCGAGTGATCCGTCGGCACCACGCCGTGCTGCGGCTTGGCGCTGCCGGCAGGATTAAACAGCGTCACCACCCAGCCTTTGCCGGTGCGATTGAGCATCCATTCCACTTCGCCGTCCACTTCCACGGGCATCAGTCCGGCACGCGCTTGCGCCAGCGCCAGCGGCACCAGCGGCACGGCAGCGCTGTCCACGCCCAGTCCGTTGGGGATGGAGATAAACACCAACCGCCCTTTACCGTACTCGAAGGTGGCGGCGAGTGTGTCTCCGTTGGTTGCCTTGGCCAATGGTCGTCCGCCTTGGATGGGGCGATAGCGGAACCGCTGCGAGGCGACGGTGTTTGTCACCGGCAACCACTGGAAGGATGCGTCCTCTGCAGGCGCGCCCAGCACGGGCAATTTCAAGTGCGCCGCGCCCGGCCCGCTGACGTGGTTGTCGCACAACATCACCGTGCCGCCGCGTTCGAGGTAGGCCGCCAGCTTTTTGCCCCACGCCTCCGTCAACGCCACCTCGCCATTGAGCACCACGACAGGATAATCATCCACCGCATCCAACTTGGTGGGCGAGGTGACCAGCACATCGAAGATGTCGCCGAACACGCCGGGCATGCTGATCTGGTTGACGCCTGTGTTGGGTGCGGCCTCCTGCGGGCCATACGGATGATACGCCACGCGGAACCATTCCTTGAGCATGCGCGCGTGCCGACCGAAACTCAGCAGCGCTGGGTTCAGCGCCACATCGTGGCCAAAGTAGGCAGGCTGATAACCGTTGGGATCCCAGCCATGCGCACGATCCAGCAGGAATGCGATGGGCGTCCACGGCGCGCCGCGGTCGGGATGGCGTCGCGTGACTTCGAGGAACTGTTCGATGAGCCGACCTTTGGGCGAAAGTTGCAGCGGCCCCGGTGCCACGGAATTGCCGCCGGGCTGCCAGAATTCGTCGTGCCCTTGCTCGTGATAAAACATCGCCGAGCCGGACATGTACTGGTTCCAGATATCGAACTTGTACCAAGTCATCCCCGCGCCCGCCCACACGTCGTACGAGTTGTCGTACACATACCGCGGGCTGCCCGCGTAGAAGTAACCTTGATTGGCGTAGATGGTGGCGGCATCCCCGAAATTGCACGAGCGATAGTCCGCCATCATCCCGCCGTACTGCCGCGCGCTGCCGCGCAAAAAACCCATGCGCATCGCCAGGCTGGGGATCACGGCGGAATTCTCGTAGCCCATCGTCCGCGCGCCCCACTCGCGGCAAAAATGCGCGGAGGCCGTCATCTCCACCGACGGGCACGGGATGGTGTGCAGATAATGATCGGCCACAGTCTCGCCAAAGAGAATCTTGTGCCGCGCCTGCGAGCCGGCCATGTACATCTCCGTCATCGCATCCAGAATCTCGCCGCGAGTCTTGGCGGTCTTGATGCGCTCATGCAGCGCCTTGGTGTCGGTGTTAAAATAGCCGAGGCTTTCGCCGGCGATGTTACCCGCGTAACGCTCCCGGTACTTGGCCCAGTTGGCCTTGGCGCGGTCGCTCAGGGGCTTGGCGTCGGTGTAGTTCATCATGTTCGCCCAAGCGCGATCGGGATGGGCCTCCAGCCATTTCACGAAGTGTTCGTTGCCCAGAATCTGCGGGCCTGCCCCGTGAAACGTCGGGACGATGCGTGGGTCGCCAAAAATAGGCACGTCGGTCTTCCCACCCCATTGCTTGCGAAACTCCTCCACCAGCGGGGCGTCGGTGTGGAAGGGCACCAGCATGCGTTGCGGGCTTGTGGCGTTGAGTTCATCCTCCCACGACTTGCCGACGTTCCAGAGATAGAGAAAACCCTTGTCGCGAAACGTGGCGGGCTTCCACGCGACAGGTGCTGCGGATTCGCCGGTGCGCGCGGCCAGCGGTGGCGTCACCGCGTGCAAGCGACCGCGCAGTTCATCGAGCGTTTTCCACGTGGCGCTGCGCGGCTTCTCGCGCAGATACGGCGTGTACGCCGCGTCCGTGGTGAGGCAGAGGCAATCCACTTGCCGATGTCCCGCCTGTTTGACATGGGCCAGCAACGTCACCTTGGCCGGCCCTTTGGCCAGCTTCAACGAACGCATGTCCCACGCGAACGCCCATTTCCACAGCAGCTTGAGTTCGTCCTCCTCATCCACGCGCGGTTGTTCGCCAAAGGTGACTGTCTGCGGCGGCTGTCCCGCCTGTTCCACGCGCACGGCGAAGATCTCCGTCTGCCGACGCCAATCGCGGTAGCGCGCCCACAAACGCCACTCGCCAGCCTCGGGCATTTCCAAATCGTACGTGGCCGCCGCCTTGTCATCATCGGGGCCGCACGCGATGCTGAGCCACTCGCTCTCGCCGCCTTGCGTCCATTCCGGCGCGATGCCCGGCCCGGAAAGCCCCCAGTGCCCCGCCGTGTTGCCTTTCATGTCGGGAAAACACGAGCCGCGCACGCCCTGCAAATGTTCCGCCTCGATCCACACCGATTCAGCAGCCGTTAGAATCGTGCAGCTCGCGAGCAGCAGGCCAAAATAAATTACGCGCATCATTGTAGTGGTGGTGACGCTGTCGAGAATGTCACGCGCGGTTGAATCGGCGCAAGGCACGAGTGGTTCCACCAGCAAACCCTTGTCGGCCTCGCCAGTGCCAACTACACTTCCGTCATGCCCGACATCCCTGCGCCGACTGCGCTGCCCGCGCTCTTTCACTATCGCGCGCATGTGACGTCGGTGTATGACGGCGACACCTGCACGGTGGATATTGACCTCGGCCTCGGTGTGTGGGTGCGCGGCGAGAAGTTGCGACTGCACCGCATCAACGCGCCTGAATTGCGCGGACGCTCTTCCAAACGTGGGCACGCTGCGCGCGACTATCTCAAGTCGCTCATCGATGGAAAAGACGTGCTGCTGCAGACCATCAAAGATCGCCGCGAGAAATATGGTCGTTACCTCGCCGAGATCTGGCTGGAACAAAAGGATGCGCCGCCGTTGAATGTGAATGACGCGCTCGTCACCGCCGGCCACGCGCGCTATCAAACGTATTGAAGACTCGCCCATTCATCTCATGAAAACCTTTCTGCAAATGTTCCTGCTCGTCGCATCCGCCCTCTGCGCGAACGCCGCAGCACCGCCGCCGAATGTCATCGTCATCTTCTGCGATGATCTCGGCTACGCGGATATCGGGCCGTTCGGTTGCAAAGCTTACGCGACGCCGCACCTCGATCGGATGGCGAAAGAAGGCCGCAAGTTCACCAACTTCCACGTGTCGCAAGCCGTCTGCTCGGCCAGTCGCACGGCGTTGCTCACGGGTTGTTACAACAACCGCGTGGGCATCCATGGCGCGCTCGGACCGGGATCGCGCATCGGCATTCACACGAACGAAATCACGATGGCCGAGGTGTTCAAACAGAAAGGCTACGCGACGGGCATGGCGGGCAAATGGCATCTGGGGCATCACCCGCAATTCCTGCCGGTGCGGCACGGCTTCGACGAATATTACGGCCTGCCTTACTCGAATGACATGTGGCCGCATCATCCCGAAGCGAAGAAAGGCAGCTACCCCACGCTGCCGCTCATCGAGGGCGAGAAGGTGATTGATGCCGACGTGACGCCGGCCGATCAGCCCGCGCTCACCACCGCGTACACCGAGCGCGCCGTGCGGTTCATCGAGCGCAACAAGTCGCGCCCGTTCTTCTTTTACCTCGCGCACACGATGCCGCACGTGCCGCTGTTCGTGAGCGACAAGTTCAAAGGCAAATCCGGCGCCGGACTTTTCGGCGACGTGATTCAAGAGATTGACTGGTCAGTCGGCCAAGTGCTCGGCGCTTTGAAGAAGCACGGGCTGGATGACAACACACTCGTCATTTTCACCAGCGACAACGGCCCGTGGCTGAGCTACGGCAACCACGCCGGTAGCGCAGGCCCGTTGCGCGAAGGCAAAGGCACCGCGTGGGAAGGCGGCACGCGCGTGCCCTGCGTGATGCGCTGGCCCGGTAAGCTCGCCGCCGGCACGAGCAGCGACGCGATGTTGATGACGATTGATCTGCTGCCGACGTTTGCAAAACTCATCGGCGCGGAATTGCCGAAGCACAAGATTGACGGCCTGGACGTGTGGCCGCTCATCACGGGCGCGGCTGGCGCGAAGAATCCGCACGACGCCTACTGGAGTTACTACGCGCAGAACGAACTGCAGGCCGTGTTCAGCGGCGACGGCCGTTGGAAACTGCAACTCCCGCACACTTACCGCACGCTCGCCGGACGAGTTGGCGGAAAGAACGGCGCGCCGACGCGATACGAGAATGTGAAGATCGAGCAACCGCAGCTCCATGATTTGCAGAACGACATCGGCGAGAAGACCGATGTGGCGGCAGCGAACCCGGCGATCGTCGAGCGCTTGCTCAAGTCTGCTGAGACTGCCCGCGCGGAATTGGGCGACTCGCTCACCAAGCAACAAGGCGCAGGCGTGCGTGAGCCGGGCCGTTTGCCGGACGCGCAGAAATAACGCGCGGCTGATTGCGCCTGCAGCGACCCACTATTTCTTGCCGCCTAAAACACCGGTAGCCTTCAACCATTCCTCAGCGCGCTGCGGCCAACTCGTCACCATGTGCGCGGACGGACGCAGGCCGTAACCGTGGCCGCCGGTCGGATAGAGATGCAACTCCGCGGGCACCTTCGCCTGCTTGAGCGCGAGATAATAAAAGAGCGCCGACTCCACGCGCACGCCGTCGTCCTGCGACATCACGAGAAACGTCGGCGGCGTCTGCGCGTTCACGGGCAACTCGGGCGCGAGCGCGTCGTTCTTCTCTTTCACCGTGAGGTACGCGGGATAGATAAGCAGCGCGAAATCGGGCCGGCAGCTCGCCTTGTCCGCGTCATCCACCGTGGGATACGTGCGCTTGTCATAATTATTGCAGGCAACGGCGGAGAGATGGCCGCCTGCGGAGAACCCCAGAATGCCGATGCGCTTGGCATCCAACTCCAGATCCGCCGCACGGTGACGCAGTAGGCCGATCGCGCGCTGGGCATCCTGCAACGGCGCAGCGTGCCGCACTGCGTTGGCCGGCTTGGGCACGCGATACTTGAGTAGCGCGGCGTTTACGCCGATGGAATTGAACCACTCACAAATCTCCGTGCCCTCCAAGTCCCACGCCAAAATACTGTAGCCGCCGCCGGGGCAGACGACCACGGTGGCGCCGGTGTTTTTATCCTTCGCCGCGCGGTACAACGTCATCGTGGGTTGAGAGACGTTGCCTAGTCGAATGACCGATTTGCCGGCGACCGTCCCTCCTTTGGCCCCCGTGGTGTCCTTCTCCTCACCCGCAGGCGCGACGGCGTTGGGCACGCCATTGGGCCAGAGCTTGATGACTTCGGGCGCAGCGATGGCCGGGAATACAAAACCAATCGAGACGCACAGGGCGCATATCAACGTCTTCATGCCGCGATGAAAGCGCAACGCGCCCTCGCCTGCAAGAAAACTGCCACTGCGCTTGCCTCGAATCGGGTGGCGCGCTATGAAGTAGCGATGTGCGCCCTTTCCTTTCTCTGGCGGATGGCCTGCGGTGGATGTGTTTTTCTGTTGGCGGGAATTGCACTGGCAGCGGCATCGCCAAACCCCAACATCGTTTTCATTCTCGCGGACGACATCGGTTACGGCGACCTCGGGTCGTACGGCGCGAAGTTGGTGAAGACGCCGAATCTGGACCGGCTTGCGCGCGAGGGTTGCCGTTTCACTGACGCGCATTCACCGGCGACCACGTGCACGCCGACACGCCGCGCCTTTCTCACCGGCACGTATTCGTGGCGGCAACAGTCCGGCGCCAGCATCGCGCCCGGCGACGCGCCCTTGAGCATTGCACCGGGCACCGTCACGGTCGCGTCCTTGCTCAAGGGAGCGGGCTACAAAACGGGCGTGGTGGGTAAATGGCATCTGGGTCTCGGCGGAGCGAGCGGGCCGGATTGGAATGCCGAACTCAAACCCGGCCCGTTGGAGATCGGGTTTGATTACGCGTTCATCATGCCGGCGACGGGCGATCGTGTGCCGTGCGTGTACGTCGAGAATCATCGAGTCGTTGGACTGGATGCGAAGGATCCCATCGCCGTCAGCTACAAAAACAAAGTCGGCACCGAGCCGACCGGCAAAGAGAATCCCGAGTTGCTCAAACTCAAGCACACGCACGGCCACGACATGACCATCGTCAACGGCGTCGGCCGCATCGGCTGGATGACCGGCGGAAAATCTGCGCGCTGGATTGATGAGGACATGGCCGACACGTATGCGAAGAAGGCCATCGGTTTCATCGAGCGGAATCGCGCCGCTCCATTTTTTCTCTACCTCGCCACGCACGGCATCCACGTGCCGCGCGTGCCGCATCCGCGCTTCAAAGGCGCGAGTCAGAGTGGCATTCGCGGCGATGCCATTCATGAACTTGACGACACCGTCGGCCAAGTCCTCGCCGCGCTCGACCGACTCAAGCTCGCGGACAACACGCTCGTCATTTTCACCAGCGACAACGGTGGCGTGTGGGACGACGGCTACGAAGACATGGGCGCGAAGGAGCATCCGATGAATGGCGCACTGCGCGGCACCAAAGGCACGCTCTTCGAAGGCGGGCACCGCGTGCCGTTCATCGCCCGCTGGCCGGGCAAAATCAAATCCGGCGGCACCAGCGCTGCTCTCATCGCGCATCTGGACATGCCGACCACCTTCGCCGCGATTGCGGGCGTCAAGCTGCCCGCCCATTCCTGCCGCGACAGTTTTAACGTCCTGCCCGCTTTGCTCGGCGAGAAATTGAATCTGCCGCCGCGCCCGCATTTTGTCGCTCACAACGGCGGCACGAACGGACCTTTTGCCGTGCGCGCGGGCGACTGGAAATACATCCCCGCTACCACGGGCAACTTTGCCAAGGGCACGAAAAATAAAGCCGCTGCCGAAGCGCAGCTCTACAACCTTGCTGCGGATCTTGAGGAGAAAACCAACCTCGCACGGCAAGAGCCAGTGAAGGCGAAGGAACTTGCCGATCTGCTGGCCGAACTCCGCGCCCAAGATCGCCGCCGCCCGGCCAACTAATCGCGCGCGCATGCTCGCATCTCGTCCCTATCCGACAGCCGTGTTGGCAGGACTGGCGGGGCTTCTACTCGCCGCGTGTTGCGAAATCTGGTTGCGGCCCGTGGATCCCGCCCACGATGACGGCACACGATTTCCCGCCACACTATGGAATGCGGCAAGTGCCATCACGCAGCGTCCGGGGTTTAATCTCTGGGAATCGTTGCAATTCCGCGACCGCGAAAACTGGACGCAGGCAATTTGGATTTTCGTGGGCGGCGTTGCGCTGGGTCGTGGACTGCACTGGCTCGTGTGTCGCAGTGCCTCGCAGCGCGACCAGCTTGCATGGCGCACCGCCAAAGCCGCCGTGATTTGGGCGCTCCTCGTTGCGATGGCCGGTGCAGCGTTGGCGGTGCTCATCGGTGGCGCAATCGGTTTCACGGGTGGCATGACATTCGTCACGCCCGATGGCGGCGGACAACTCCCGCCGGGTGCTGGCGCAGCGTGGCTCGGCGCACTCTACGCGCTCTTCTTCGCGTGGCCGTGCTATTGGCGGCATTCATTGCCGCACGGCGCACGTGGCGGCAGTTGAAGGTTGCTGCTGACTTTTCCCAGTCGCCATAGAATCATGCGGCGACAGCGCAGCCAAACAAAGTTGGGCGTGCGCGATCCCCATTAATATAGGCATGAGAAACGCGCTTGGCCTCATCCTGCTCACACTGGCCCTCTCGATTGGCGCGGTGATGTGGCTGCATCGCGACACACGCAGCGCAAACAACGCCGCCACTCTGACCCTCTTCTGCGCCGTCAGCCTCAAGAAACCGATGGAGGCCGCCGCCGCTGCGTACCGCGCCGAGACGGGCGTGGAAACGCTTCTGCAATGGGGCGGCTCGGGCACGTTGCTGGGGCAAATCCAGATCGCGAAACGAGGCGACCTGCTCATCACGGCCGATGCGGGGACGTTGGCCGATGCGCGCAAGCTGGGCTTGGTGCGCCAATCGCTGCCGCTGGTGACGCAGCAACCAGTGTTCGCCGTGCGCACGGGAAATCCCAAAGGCATCCGCGCGTTGTCCGATTTGCTGCGCACCGATGTGCGGCTCGCGCTAGCCAATCCCGAAGCGGCCAGCATTGGCCGTTCGACCCGCGCCAGTCTGGGTGAGGATTGGCCGGCGCTCGCGCGTCATGCGACGGTGATGAAACCCACCGTCACCGAGATCGCCGGTGATCTGTCGCTGGGCGCAGTGGATGTCGCTGTGCTGTGGGATTCCACCGTGCGCCAATTCAAAGGCATCGAGGCGGTGACGTTGCCTGGTGTCACATTGCAACCGGAACACGCCTCGCTGGCAGTGCTGGCCGTGAGCGCGCAGCCTGAAGCCGCGCTGCGCTTCGGACAATTCCTGCGCGCACCGAAAGGTGGCGGCCGGGTGTTCAAAGAACACGGCTTCACGCTGGAGAGAGCGGCCGGCCCATGAGCGACGCCGCCAAGCCTCGTCGCTTCACGCTGTTCTGGGCCACGCTGGCATTGGTCACGACGCTCTATGTCGGCTTCATCTTGGCGCTGTTATTTGCGACTGCCGGTCACAGTTCGCCCGAACAATTCATCGCAGCACTGCGCTCGCCGGAAATCCAACGCGCCATCCAACTCAGTCTGGCCACGTGCACGGCGGCAGCGATGTTGTCACTGCTGCTCGCGGTGCCCATCGGCTATCTGCTCGCGCGCGGCCGTTTTTGGGGCAAGCCATTGGTCGAAGCGCTGCTGGATCTCCCCATCGTTCTGCCGCCGATGGTCGTGGGACTTTGCCTGCTCATCTTTTTTCAGACACCGATCGGGCGCGCGCTGGAGACGGTCGTGCCCTTCACGTACACGGTGTACGGCGTGGTGCTCGCGCAGTGCGTCATCGGCACGGCGCTCGCGGTGCGCACGATGCGCGGCACCTTCGAGCACATTCCCGAACGGCCGGAGCAAGTCGCCATGACGCTGGGCTGCACGCGCGCGGAAGCGGTGTGGCGCGTCACGCTGCCAGCGGCGCGCAGCGGCATGTTCGCCGCGGCCAGCGTGGCGTGGGCGCGCAGCTTGGGCGAGTTCGGGCCTATCCTTGTTTTCGCCGGCGCGACGCGCATGAAAACCGAGGTGTTGCCCACCACCATCTGGCTGGAGTTGAGCATCGGCAATCTGGGCGCAGCCGTCGCCGTGAGTTTACTGATGATGGTGCTGGCGGTGCTGGTGCTCGTCGCCGTGCGCTGCGTGGGACAACGGCCATGATCGCGCTGGAACACCTCTACTGCCGCGCGGGAGATTTCCAACTCGCCGACATCAACCTGTCCATCGCCGCTGGCCAGTACGGCGTGTTGATGGGACCGACGGGCTGCGGCAAAACGACGTTGCTGGAAATGATGTGCGGCCTGCGCCATCCTGATCAAGGGCGCGTGTTCATCAATGGCAACGATGTGACGGCGCTGCCGCCGGGACATCGCGGCATCGGCTACGTGCCGCAGGACGCTGCGCTTTTTCCCACGATGCCCGTGGCTGAACAGATTGGTTTTGCGCTGCGCGTACGACGGCGGCCAGCGGATGAAATCCGGGCGCGCGTGGAGACGCTGGCCGCGCAGTTGTCGCTCACTCACCTGCTGCATCGCCTTCCGCAAGATCTCTCCGGCGGCGAACGCCAGCGCGTGGCACTGGGCCGGTCGCTGGCGGCACAGCCCTCGGTGCTGCTCTTGGACGAGCCGCTCTCCGCACTGGATGAATCCACGCGCGAAGAGATGGCCGCGCTGTTGCGCCAAACACAACGCCGCCACGCACTCACCGTGTTGCACGTGACGCACAGCCGACAGGAAGCCGCGCGACTGGCCGATACGCTGTTCCGTCTGGAAGCCGGGCGCGTGCAGGAAACGCCGCTGACAGCACTCCAGGGTGGCTAGTCCCGCCGGGACGCGCTGCCCACACTTGCAAATGTGGTGATGGCTGCGCACGCTGCGTTCCACTATGAGACACCACCCGCTTGGCTTTCGTTGCTGCGCCGCTTGGTTTTTTGCTGTTGCACTTAGCGTCCTGTCCGCATGGGGTGCGGAGTCCAAACCCAACATCCTGTTTTTGTTCGCCGACGACATGCGCGCGGACTCCATCGCGGCGCTGGGCAATCCCGTCGTGCAGACGCCGCATCTGGACGGGCTGGTGCGGCGCGGGTTCGCCATCCGCAACGCATATTGTCTGGGCGCGAACATGGGCGCCGTCTGCACGCCCAGTCGCAACATGCTGCTCAGTGGCAACGCGTATTTTCGTTGGGCCAACTTCGCGCCGCCGGGCGCCAAGGCCAAAGGTGTCAAAGGAGGGCTTGCGCCGGGTGATGGCCCGAACTTTCCGCTGGCGATGAAGGCGGCGGGTTATGTGACGTATCATCACGGCAAACGCGGCAACACCGCGCCGCTCATCCAAGCGAAGTTCGACGTGAACAAATATCTCAAAGATGACGAGGCCGAACGGCGCAGCGGCGAACCGGGCGCGGAGATCGCCGATGATGCCATCGCGTGGCTCAAGACGCGCGCGGGCGCGGAGAGCCAGCCGTTCTTCATGTATCTGGCCTTTGGCAATCCGCACGACCCGCGTGTCGCCGCGAAGAAGTATATGGACCTTTATGAGCCGTCGAAAATCCCGCTGCCCAAAAACTATCGCCCCGTGCATCCCTTCGACAACGGCGAGATGACGGTGCGCGATGAGAAGCTCTCACCGTGGCCGCGCACCGAATCAGAAATCCGCCGCACGTTGCATGAGTATTACGCGGCCGTGACGGCGCTGGATCATCACATCGGCCGACTGTTACAGGCGATGGAAGCCAGCGGCGTGCTGCGCAACACGGTCGTGATTTTCTCCGCTGACCAAGGAGTCGCTGTCGGCAGCCACGGGCTTTTGGGAAAGCAAAACCTGTACGACGCGGCCATGAAATCGCCACTCGTCTTCGCCGGCCCGAAAATCCCGCACGGCAGCAGCGGCGCGTTGGTCTATCTCCTCGATATTTTCCCGACGGTGTGCGAACTCGCGGGCGCGCCGCCCGTGCGCGGGATTGATGGCGTCAGCTTCGCGCCGGTGTTGGCGGGCAAATCCAAGGTGGCGCGTGCGGAATTGTTTCTGGCCTATCGCGGCGTGCAACGGGCGATCCGTGATGAACGTTGGAAGCTCATCCGCTATCCGCAGGTGGATGTCACGCAGCTCTTCGATCTGCAGAATGATCCGGATGAACTGCACGATCTGGCCAGCGACCCCGCCCATGCAGCGCAGCGTCAGCGCCTGCTGGAAAGATTGCAGGCGGCGCAGAAGCATTACGCGGATGCTCAACCGTTGACGGTGCCGAATCCCAAGCCCGCCGCGTGGACGCCGCCGACGGGGAAAGCCGACTGAGTTTTAACGCAGCACGCGCGGCACTAGTTGCGTCACCACCAAGATGACGGCGATGGCTCCGGCGACGTCCAGCGCCAATCCGGAGCGGATCATCCTCGGCAACGGGACGCAGCCGGAGCCGTACACGATGGCGTTGGGCGGTGTGGAGATCGGCAGCATGAAACCCATCGAGGCGCCGAGGCACGCGGCCAGCGCCGGTTGCAGCGGATCCACGCCCGCCGCCTGCGCCACGGCGATGGCTATGGGCACGACCATCGTTGCTGAGGCGAGATTGGAGGTCGTCTCCGAAACCAACAAGCCCACCAGCGTGAACACCACGGTCAATCCGAACACGCTGGATGTGGGCGAAAGTCCCGCCAGTCCTTTGCCGATCCAGTTCGCCAGTCCAGTGTCTTTCATCAACTGCCCCAGCGCCAAGCCGCCGCCGAAGAGCAGGATGGTGCCCCAATCAATGCGCGTGGCGTCCTGCCACGTGAGCGTGAATTCCCATTTGCGCGGGTTGACCGGCAGCAGGAATAGGAGCAGCGCGCCCGCCAGCGCCGCCATGGATTCGGGCAGGTGCGTTTCAAACCAGCGACACACGGGCGCGTCCATTCCCTGCACGAGACCGGCGATGCCGGGCGTCAACCACAGCGTCACCGTGATACCGAAGGCCAGCAGCACGTTGGTTTCGCCAATGGTGATGGCGCCCAGTTTGGACCGCTCCGCAGCGATCCAACTGCGGCCGCCCGCCAGCGCGCCCGGTGCGGCGGGATAGGTGCGGTTCATGTGCCACACCAGAAATGCGAGCAACGCCAGCATCAGCGGCACGCCAAAACTCATCCACTGGAAGAACGAGATTTTTACACCCAGCTCTTTCTGGATCTGCGCTATGCCGATCAGATTGGGCGGCGTGCCCACGGGCGTCGCCAAGCCGCCGATGGACGAGGCGAACGCGGCCATCAACATCAGGCCCGTGCCGTAAGGCAAATCGGTGTGGCGCACCTCGCGTCCGGTGCGGCGCGATTCCATCCGCGCCATCTCCTGCAGGATGGCCAGCCCGATGGGCAGCATCATCGCGGTGGTGGCGGTGTTGGACATCCACATGGAGATGAACGCCGTGACGCAGCCAAATGCCGCCATCAATGCCGTCGGACTTTCGCCCACGCCCGGCAATGACAGGATGCGAAAGGCGATGCGGCGATTGAGGCCGTGGCGTTGCATCGCCTCGGCGACGAGAAAGCTGCCGAGGTACAGGAACAGGATGGGATTGGCGAAACTCTTGAACACCTCGCTCACCGGACCAATGCCGACGAGCACGCAGAGAAAAGGCCCCAGCAGTGCGGTGGCGGGCAGCGGGATGGCCTCCGTCATCCACAGGGTCATCACCAGCCCCATCACGGCCAGCAGATGATGGGCGGGCGGCGTCAGCCCGGCGATGGGCAGGAACCAGAGGGTGATAAACACCAGCGGCGCCAGCAACAGTCCCAACTTGCGGCGCAGCGATTCAAAGCGCTGTTCCGCTGAGGAGAGGGTGCCTTCGGTGCCGTCCATGCGCGGGCGCATCGTGTCTGCAAACGGGGCCAAGCTCAAGCGCATCCCGATTCCTAAAGGCTGGTCACGGAATAATTCTCTGCCATGCTGCACCCATGCAATCCCTGTGGACAATCTTGGCGGCGTTGGCGCTGGCCGGTGGCGCACAGGCCGCCGCTGTTTTTCCAGCCAAACCCAACATCCTGTTCATCCTCACCGATGATCAGGGCTACGGCGATGTGGGTGCGCACGGTAATCCCATCCTGAAAACGCCGCACTTGGATCGCCTGCACGCGGAGGGCCGGCGCTTCACTGATTTCCATGTCAGCCCCACGTGCGCCCCCACGCGCAGCGCGTTGTTGACGGGGCGGCACGAGTTTAAGAACGGCGTCACCTCCACCATCCTCGAACGTGAACGGCTCACGCCAAAAGCCACGACGCTGGCGCAGGTGTTGCAGCAGGCGGGTTACACCACCGGCATCTTTGGCAAATGGCATTTGGGGGATGAACCCGATTACTGGCCGAGCCGTCGCGGGTTTGATGAGATGTTCATCCACGGCGCGGGCGGCATCGGGCAGACGTTCCCCGGCTCCTGCGGCGACGCGCCGGGCAACACCTATTTCAACCCTGCCATTCTGCACAACGGCAAGTTCGCCAAGACGCAGGGTTACTGCACGGATGTCTTCTTCGCGCAGGCGCAGACGTGGATCGCGTCGGTGAAAGGCAAGAAACCTTTCTACGCGCACATCGCGCTCAATGCGCCGCATGCGCCGTTGCAAGTGCGGCCCGAGGATGAAGCGCGCTACACCGGCAAGGTGGACGCGCCGACGGCCAAGTTCTTCGGCATGCTCGCGAACATTGACGACAACGTAGGCCGCTTGCTCGCGCGGTTGAAGGAACTGGGCATCGAGCGCGAGACCCTTGTCATTTTCATGAATGACAATGGCGGCACCGGCGGTGTGAAAATCCACAACGCCGGCATGCGCGGGCAAAAGGTGACGGCATGGATTGGCGGCACGCGCGCCTGCTCTTTCTGGCGTTGGCCGGGCGCGATTGCGCCAGGCGACTGTGCCGCGCTCACTGCGCACATTGATTTCTTTCCCACACTCGCGGAACTTGCCGGCGCAAAACTGGACGCCGCCGCGAAGCAGCAGGTCGAAGGGCGCAGCTTGGTGCCGCTGCTGGAAAATCCGGCCGCGCCGTGGGCCGAGCGCACCTTGTTCACGCACGTCGGTCGCTGGCCCAAAGGCATGGAGCCGGGCGAATGGAAATTCAAGATGGGCAGCGCGCGCACCCCGCGCTGGCATCTCATCTCGCCCGACGGCGGGCGCGAAGCCAAGTGGCAGCTCTTCGATGTGCAGGCGGATTACAGCGAGAAGACCGATCTCGCCGCGCAGCATCCCGACGTGGTGAAACAACTCGCCGCGCGCTACGACGCTTGGTGGGCCGACGTGCAGCCGCTGTTGGTGAATGAAAAAGTTGTAGGCCCCAAGGCGAACCCGTTCAAGGAACTCTACTGGAAACAATTTGGCGGCGGCCCGACCGAGGAAGAACGCAAGCAGATGGATCCCACTCGCACCACCGGGGCCGGCCCCAAAAAAGGGAAGAAGTAACCCGGGCCGCATTCTCCTCCTGTGGCAAAATACCCCGTTGACTCTGGCCGGAACGAAGCCACGCTACAGATAGCAAAAACCATTAACCCCCTGCGGAGGCACCCATGAGAACACCCAATACACGTCGCGAATTTCTGTCACAAGTCGGCCAAGGAATGATCGTCGCCACGGTCGGCCATGCCGTCTCCACGGAAATGGGTTTGGCGAGTTTGCACGCAGCGGATAGCGGCGTCAAAGCGCTGGCTTTTGGCAAACTGGAATCGCTGGTCTGTCTGATGCAAGAAACCCCGGTGTCACGCCTGCTGCCCACGTTGGCGGAGAAATTGAAGGCCGGCACCACCCTGCACGAATTGACGGCGGCCGGCGCGCTGGCCAACGCCCGGACTTTTGGCGGCGAAGATTACATCGGGTTCCACACCATGATGGCGCTCTCGCCCGCGCTGCACATGTCCAGCGAGATGCCCGCGGCACAGCGCGCGTTGCCCGTGTTCAAGGTGCTTTACCGCAACACCAATCGCATCCAGGAAAAAGGCGGGCGCACCGCCGAGGTGCTGCATCCGGTTCCGGAGGAAGCTGCCGGCACCAAGCACGACACGCAGACCTTGCGCGCAGCGGTGCATCGCAAAGACGTGACCGCCGCCGAGCAGGCGTTTGCTGCGCTGTCCAAGTCTTCGCCGGCCGATGCCTTCAATCATCTGCTCCACACGGTGCAGGACAACACGGACGTCCACCGCGTCGTGCTGCCGTACCGCGCGTGGGATTTGATGGGCCTCATCGGTGTCGATCACGCGCACACCCTGCTGCGCCAGTCGGTGCGCTTCTGTGTGCGCGCTGAATCGCACACGCCCAACGCCACGTGGAATGAGCCGCGCACATTGCTGCCGCGTTTGATGGAGCAGCACAAATTGATGGGCCGCGAATTAGGCACGCGCACCCCGGATGATGCGTGGGTGGAAGCGTTCAGCATCACGCTCTTCAAGTCCACCGCCGTGCAGGCCGCCGAAGCCGCCGCCGCCGCGTTGGCCGAAGGCATCGCCCCCGGCGCTGTCAGCGAAGCCGTTTCACTGGCTGCCAACCAACTTTGTCTGCGCGACCACGGACGCAAGCCGAGCGAGGAGCAGGCCGGCAAACCCGTCGGCAGTGTCCACGGCGATTCCATCGGCGTGCATGCCTGCGACAGCGCCAACGCGTGGCGCAACATGGCGCGTGTCTCCAACACCCGCAACACCTTCGCCTGCGTGATCCTCGGTGCCTATCAAATGGCGCTGGATCGCGGCGCGCGCGGCGGCGATTTCCTCAACTGGCAACCGTTGCCCGTGCAATATCAGCTCGATCAAGTGAAGGAGACCAAGCAGGAAGATTTGCTGCGCGCAGCCGAGGAAGCCATCCGACAGAATCTCCAGTCCCGCACCGCAGCCGTCATCCATCGTTACGGCGACCTCAAGCTGCCCGCGCGGCCGGTGTTTGATCTGATGCTGCGTTACGCGGTGAGCGAAGACGGCGCGTTGCACGCTGAGAAATTCTACCGCACCACGGCCGAGGAATTTGCCGCCACACGCGCAGCCTTCCGCTGGCGTCTGCTGGTGGCTTTGGGCCGCGTGACGGCCAGCGAATACGGACGGCCAGCGCCCGGCATGGACGAGGCACGCGCGTTGGTGAAAAGCTAACGAGCGGGGCGGACTGCCCCAACGCTGAGATTGCCCGAGTCGCTGGAAGCGCTGGTGCTACGCGAGGATTTCCTTCACCACGCGGCCGTGGATGTCGGTGAGGCTGTAGTCGCGGCCGCCGTAGCGGTACGTCAACTTCTGGTGATCCAATCCCAGCAGATGCAGCATCGTGGCGTGCAGGTCGTGGTGGTGCATCTTGTTTTCCACAGCGATTGAACCGTGCTCATCGGTGGCACCGACGCGTTGCCCACCCTTCACACCGCCGCCGGCCATCCACATGCTGAAGCCCGCGGAGTTGTGGTCGCGCCCATCCTCGCCCTGCCCCGTGGGCGTCCGGCCAAACTCGCCGCCCCACACAACGAGCGTGTCCTTGAGCAGCCCGCGCTCTTTCAGATCGGTCATGAGCGCGCCCATCGGCTGGTCAATGGATTTGCAGAGAACGCCGAGCCGCGACTTCAGCCCGTTGTGCGTGTCCCAGTTGCCCAAGCAAATCTCGACATAACGGACGCCCGCCTCCACGAGACGCCGGGCCATCAAACATTGCCGGCCAAAATTTTCGGTGGCCCCGCTGCCGGCTTGCTTCGCCGCAGCCTTCGGTTTGTTGCCAGCGTTGTTGCCCACCTTGCCGATGCCGTACCGCTGCAAGGTGGCGGCCGTTTCCTTGGCCAGATCCAACACCTCCGGCAGCGCCGCCTGCATGCGGAAGCCCAGTTCAAACGAGTTGATGACGCCCTCCAACTCCGGGTTCACCTCCTGCCGTTGCAACAGCCCCGCGTTCATGGCTTGGATGAGATCCAACTGCTCGCGTTGGCGCGATGCGGTGAGCGACGATTGCAGATTGCCGACGCGCGCCGCGGCCATCGCGCCGCCTTCCTCGCCGATGCGCGTGGCCTGATAGGAGGCCGAGAGAAATGCGTTGCCGTAATTCTGTGCGCCGCCGAGGTCGCCCGGTGGATTGAGGGTGACAAAACCCGGCAGATTTTGATTCGCCGATCCCAGCCCGTACAGTGCCCACGCGCCCAGCGACGGCCGCGTGAAACGGAATTCGCCCGTGTGCAGCATCAGGCATGACTGCGGATGGTTCGGCACATTCGTGTGCATGCCGTTGAGCAGGCACAGGTCGTCCGCGTGCTGCGCCAGATGCGGAAACAATTCGCTGATCCACAGGCCGCTCTTGCCGTGCTGGCCGAACTTGAACGGCGACGGCAACAGCTTGCGCCCGCGATTGCGATCCTGCACTTGAGCACTCAACTGGCCAACGGACTTGCCCGCATTGGCAACCAAGTCCGGCTTGTAATCAAACGTGTCCACGTGCGAGGGCGCACCACGCATGTACATGAAAATGACACGCTTGGCCCGCGACGGAAAATGCGGCGCGCGCGAGGTCAACGGGTTGAGCACGCCATCGCGTGCGGCCGCCTCCGCAGCGAGGCCCGCCAACGCCATGTAGCCGAAACCGCACGCGCTGGCCTTGAGCCAGTCACGTCGCGAATGGAACAGTGGATGCTGATTCATGTTCGGTGTCTCCGTGTGGTTATTGAACGTAACGAAATTCTGCCGAGGCAAACAGCGCCTGACACAGACTGGCCCACGCCTTTTCCGGCGCGGCCTTGTGGGTCTCCGCCCATTGACGGACATGCGCCAGCGCCGCGGCGCGCTCGGCCTGCGCCGGCAATCGCGCCAGCGCCATTTGATAAGCCAGATCCACACGCGCCGCATCATCAGCGACTTTCTCCGCCAGCAACCGCGCGGCAAACGCCTCGGCCTGTTTCACCAGCCACGGACTGTTCATCAGGAACAGCGACTGCGTGGGCACGGTGGTCACTTCGCGCTGGGCGACGACAATGTTGGGATTGGCCATGTCGAACAGTGCGAGCACTTCCGGCAACGCCGCGCCGCGTGCGATGCCCAAATACACGCTGCGCACGTTGGCTTCGCTGGCGGTGTAGATGGGCCTCTTGGCGTTGTTGCCCGCGACCGAAGCCAAAGATTTTCCGGGGGGCGTGCTTTCCATCTTGCCGCTGATGGCGAGAATGGCGTCGCGGATCGGTTCGCCCTCCAAACGGCGCGGGCTCATCCGCCAATGCAGCGTGTTGTCCGGATCCACCGCGTAGGACGCCGCCGCATGCGTGCCGGAGAGCTGGTAAGTGCGGCTCAGCACAATGGCGCGGATGAGTTTTTTGGTGGACCACCCTTGCTGCATGAACGACGCAGCGAGGTGATCCAACAATGCCGGATGCGTGGGCCGCTCGCCCAGCGCACCAAAGTTGTCCGCGCTGCCAACAAGCCCGCGCCCGAAAAGATGCAGCCACACGCGGTTGACCGCGACACGCGCGGTGAGCGGGTTCTGCGAATCCGTCAACCACTTGGCCAACTCGGCGCGGCCACTTTGGGTGCGATTGATTTCAGGCACCGGCGCAGTGTGCGTCACCGCCAGGAAACCGCGCGGCACACGGTCGCCGCGCTTCTGTGATTCACCGCGGACACACAGGGCCGTATCGGTCACCTTGCCGTCCTTCACGCCCATGCACTGGTTGCCATCGCTCAAGTCGTGCAGGGCATCGGCACCGGCCTGCTTCTTGTTATTGGCGGGACGGCCCGCGCCAGCGAGCATCGTGCTGCTCTCAAAAAATCCGGCCAGCGCGTAGTACTCTTTCTGCGCGATCGCATCGAACTTGTGATCATGGCAACGCGCACACATCACCGACAGGCCGAGAACACCGCGCGTGGTGACGTCAATCTGATCGGCGACCAAGTCCATGAGATAATCTGGATTGTTCTGCGCGCGCGGCTTGCTGGTCAGCGCGAGAAAACCCGTGGCGATGATCTGCACGTCGCGCTGCCGCGAATCACTAGCGGGCAGCAAATCCCCGGCAATCTGCTCGCGGACAAACTGGTCGTAAGGCTTGTCCGCATTGTAACTGGCGATGACGTAATCGCGGTAGCGCCACGCGTGCGGGAACGGCGTGTTGTCGGCGTTGCCGTTGCTCTCGGCGAAGCGCGCCACGTCCAGCCAATGCCGCCCCCAACGCTCGCCAAAATGCGGCGAGGCCAGCAGGCGATCCACCACCTTCTCCGTCGCGGCGGCGGATTTGTCGTTGAGGAAGGATGCGATTTCTTCGGGCGTCGGCGGCAGCCCGATGATGTCAAAGTTCAGCCGGCGCAGAAGCGTGCGGCGATCGGCGTCCGCCACGGGCGCGAGTTTCTTTTCCTCCAGCGCAGCGAGGATGAAACGGTCCATGTCCGCGCGCGGCCACGCGGTGTTTTTCACCTTCGGCGCAGCGACAGGCTTCACCGCTTGAAAAGCCCAGAACTGCCGCGCCTCCTCGGGCGTCATCCGCTTGTAACCAGCGCTGGCACCGGCCTCGCGCGGATCGGGCGCGCCCATCGCGATCCACTGCTCAAAATCCGCCGCGACACTCGCAGGCAATTTTTTCTTGGGCGGCATCTCCAGCTTGGCTTCATGGCGCAGGGCTTTGAGGACGAGACTTTCGCTGGGCCGCCCGGGCACGACGCCCGGCCCCGTATCGCCACCAGCGCGGATGCCCTCGCGCGAATCCAGCTTCAGTCCACCCTTGAGTTTGGCCGACTGCGCGGAGTGGCACTCGTAACAGTGCGTGGCAAGAGCGGGCCGGATTTTGGTCTCAAAAAACTCGATCCCCTTCGCGCCTTCTTGCGCGGACAAACCAAAGCCGCCAGCCAGAAGAATCAGAACGGAGGGTGTGGCGAGCGAAGCACGGCTGGCTTTCATCGTGACTTAGACTAAGCGCGTGTTCCTTTGGTTCAACAAAAAAAACCACACGGCCAGCCAGCGCGGCGAAGGCAAGCTCACTCGTCGCGGGTGACAGAGAGGATGGTCAATTCCTGATCGCCTGCGGGGACTTTGAAGCGGACGCACTGCCCGACGCGTGCGCCCTCCAACGCTTTGGCCAGCGGCGAAAGCCAAC